>JBOIEG010000109.1:0-20332 GCA_050740915.1 Gammaproteobacteria bacterium
TGTCCATATATCCACAGCCAGAGCCTGTAGGACTTGCGTCAGAATCGTTGTTTTCCTCAGACGCCCTTAACTCCATGGGGTCTATCAAGTAGAAAACTACCCACAAATTTTGCTGAGGAGCCAAAAATACTAAACTGATGATGCTCTGAAAACGCCTTTAGTTTTTCGATATCGGAAGGCGGCAGCTCCGCCAGGTGGCGAAACACCAATGCCGTCGCCGCATCGCCAACCGCGATCTCGATCTGCGGGATCTTGTCGTAGACGCTGAGCTCCCGGATCAAGGCCCTTAGCGCGGGTATGCGCGTTCCTACACTGGGATGCAGCACCTCGCAGGAGATCAGATCGGCGACAAAGTGGGAATGCTTTTCGCGAAACCCGACCAACACGGCGTTTTTCTTGTTTACGAACTTCACCGCTAGGCGCACCTTGCGCCGATAGCCCCAACCAGACCCCGCGAGCGGTGGAAGCAATGCCTCAGGTTGAATGCCGCCGATACGTTGCAGTTGCTCCAACACCATGGCTTGCTTGTGCTGCAGTTGCTGTTCCGGAGCCAGATGCTGCAAGCTGCAACCGCCGCATATACCAAAATGAGGACAAGGAGGTGTGACCCTGGCCGGGGCGGGTTCCAGCACCCGCACCACGCGCCCCTCGTCATACCGTGCGCGCTGCCGAGCGTAAAAAAATTGCACCCGTTCTCCTGGCAATGCCCCGTCGATAAAAACGGTCCTTCCGTCAATCCGCGCAAGCCCACATCCTTCCTGCGACAGCGATCGGACTGTGGTTTCGGCTAGCGTGTTATGGGCCGCGAGGCGTGCCATGACAGAGCAGCTCCAGGCAGAACGGGAACCGGCGGTATCGATCTCAACTCAGCAGCGCTTGAGCTAGCAAGGCTTCGCCATCGCCCCAAGCAAGCAAAAAGTGAGAAAGGTGGGGTTCGCCTTGTTGTTGTAGGAACTCTTTTATCCTATCGACCTCTAGGCCGTAGGTCTTGCGATCAAACGAACCGCGCATCAGCTGGTAGCGCAAAAAAATCAAGTAAGTGTTTAGCACATCCGTCTCGCAATAATGGCGTACGGCCTGGATGTCGCCTTGTCGGAATCGCTCCCACACCTCAGCCCCATTGAATCCCTGCTTGCCCGGCAAACCCAGCAGCATGGCCAGCTCGTGCAAGCTCGTGTAAGCACGCGGTTCATAACCCGATAACACGTCCATCAAGTCGGTGTGTCGCTCATGGAAGCGGTTGAGATAATTGTTCCAGCGAAAGCTAGGGTCTCCCTCTCCGCTCTGCCAGTAACGCGCCGCGGTGACCCCATGTCGCAGCGCTCGGTAATGCAACACCGGCAGATCAAATCCGCGCCCGTTCCAGGACACTAAGACCGGCACATAACGCTCGATCCCTTCGAAGAAACGCTGGATCAATTCGCACTCATCCGACTCAGGTCCACCCAGGGACCAGACGCTGAACTTGTCTGCGCTGCGCAACGCCACCGATACGGCTACTACCCGGTGCAGGTGATGGCGCAAAAACTCGCTACTCCCTTGCGTCTCTTGGGAGCGCTGGCTAAACATCACGTTTGCGACTTCGGCATCATCCAGGCCATTGAGATCATAGAGCCGCCTCCCCGCGGCCACGTCGGGCACCGTTTCAATATCGAACACGAGTACGTTCATCGGTCACCGATCTACGATTTGTTGTATTGCGCCTGTCTGATGGCCCAGGCCACATGGGCCGCCTGCCGATTTATCGCCACATCGTGCACCCGGAAGATGCGCACCCCGGCGGCGACACCCATGGTCGTCGAAGCGCAGGTGGCACCCTCGAGCTTACTTGGCTGCGGCTCGTTGCAGATCGCGCCCATGAATCGTTTGCGACTGGCCCCGAGCAGTACAGGATACCCCGAGATCACAAAGCGCGGGAGATTTGCCAAAAGCGTCAGGTTGTGGTCGGGGGTCTTACCAAAACCAATCCCCGGATCGATGATGATGTGCTCACGCGGGATCCCGGCCGCTATCGCGCTGTCCGCCCGTTCCAGCAGAAATGCGCAGATCTCGTCCACCACGTCGCCGTACTGCGGGTCTCGCTGCATGGTGCTAGGGGTCCCTTGCATATGCGTCAGGCAAATGGGTACTTGGCGCTGGGCGGCTAAGGCGAGCATGCTCGCGTCATCCCTGCCTGCGGAAATATCGTTGATCATCTCCGCCCCGACATCCAAGGCCGCCTCCGCGACCTCACAGAGCGTGGTATCGATACTGATGCCTACCTCGTCCGGCAACGCCTCGCGCAATCCTTGGATCACCGGCACTACCCGTCGGAGCTGTTCGGACCCCGGCACGCGTTCTGATCCGGGCCGGGTCGATTCTCCCCCAACATCGATGAGGTCCGCACCCTCCTTGACCATCGCAAGCGCGTGCTTAATCGCGGGCTCGGGACTCGCATAGCGCCCGCCATCGGAAAAACTGTCCGGCGTGACGTTCACTATGCCCATGATGAGCGGGCCCTTGCCATTGAGGAGTTGTCTTGCTTTCATATGAACTTCGATTTGTTTTCGAACGGCTGCGTTCCGAGGGATTCGCCGCCGCAACTGCAATGGAAAGGATATTCTGGCCTCTCGCGGCCTCGATTAATGCTCCCGATGAGCCGCGAAAACCATTTTGTCCAAAAACCCGAGCAGCAATGCGGAGACTACGAATGTCAGGTGCAACACTACGAACCACAATAGCTTGTCATTGGGGATGTGCTCTACCTCCATGAACTTGCGCAATAGATGGATGGACGAGATGGCCACGATCGAGGCCGCCACCTTGATCTTGAACGTGCCCGCATCGAGTTTTCCAAGCCATGTCAACTGGTCCGAAGCGTTTTTCACATCGATGCGCGAGACGAAATTCTCGTAACCGCTGAACATGACCATGACCAGCAGACTGCCTACCAGCGCCAGGTCCACCAAGCCCAAAACGACCAGAACAAGCTCGCTTTCGTCTACCGACAACAGGTTCGGAAGCAAATGAAATACTTCTTGAAAAAACTTGATATCTAAAGCCAGCAGCGCGAGCCCTAATCCCAGGTAGACGGGGGCAAGCAGCCAGCGGGAGGAGAACAGTACGCTTTCCAAAAATCGCTCTAGCACAGTATTTCCCTAGCGTCGCATTTTCTAGTTTAGAGCAATAACAGAGCTTTTCGGCCCAGCGCCGACAAGCCGCGCAGCTAACCCGCCACCGCCGACAACTTCGACGCCTCCGGCTTGTTCAGCAGATAATCCAACCACAGACTGGACAACTTTTCCTGCACCGAATTCTGCCTCAAGCGCGCGTGTAGGTTATCGAAGTCCACGTGATCCAGATGTTGATCCTGGTTATAGCAGGAGTACACGAAGGTCTCTTTACCGGTCTCGGGTTCGATGTGCTTGCACAAGCACTGAGCGCACACGCCTTTCATCATGCATTGCATGGGCGAGTTGATAGAGCCGATGGCAACATGCTCCGGTTTTAAATAAGGCTTAAGCTCGCGCAGGCGAGCCTGCTGCACGGCTCGCATCATGCGATCGGAACCGATGGCGATGATGTGATCGACCGCGGCGAGGCTCATCTCGACTTCGCCTAGCTCTCCCTTCGCATACGCAACCATCGCTTCTACGATGTTGCCGACGTAGTGCTTGTCCTGCGGACGGGTGATCGGGATGGCCTGAACCCCGGGCGCGCGGTCCACGGCCCAGACGATGACATCGGACGCTTGTTCGATATCGCTCGCTTTAAACACGTCTCCCCTATTGCGATAACCGGCAAAATAAATCACCCGGTTAGCCGCTGCCCGCAAGGCCTTGCCGATGGAAAACAGGACGGCGTTGCCCAAGCCACCTCCGGCAAGCAGCACCGTCTTGCCATGCGGGATCTCCGTGGGGGTGCCCGTCACACCCATCACCACAACCGGATCACCCGGCTGCCAAAACGCGCACAAGCGCGAGGAACTACCCATCTCGAGTGTGATCAGCGAGATCAGTCCCTTATCCCTGTCCACCCAAGCACCGGTCAGCGCCAAACCCTCGCTCGCCAGCACCGTTCCTTCAATGCGAGGCGCCAACGTTTCTAGATTTTGCACTCGGTAGAATTGGCCGGGGCTGAATTTCCTCGCCTGCATCGGTGCCCGCACGATGACCTCGATGATGGTGGACGTCAGCCGATTCACCGCCACAACACGCGCGATCAGCTCCTCGTCCAAGCGGCTTTGCAAGCGCGAGAGCGCCTGTTCGCGTTCCACTTGTCCTGCCGGATCTAAGGCCCTAAGCTCGCCTTCAAACAACTTGACGATGTACGGAAAACCGTCTTTGGCGCTGGCCATGGCTTTGACCACGTTGCCTGCATATACCGGATGATTATCGCCGTAGAAGGAAATGTACTTACCGTCGCGGCAATAAGAGGTTAAGGGCGCGGGTTTCCCGATCTTTGGCCAAGGGGTGTCTTGCACCGGGATCAACGAGTCGTTCTCGGTGCTCACTTCATGGCGCCGATAAAACTTTCCATCCATCTCAAAGGTGCCGGGATGCTCGCTCTGATAAATCGTGTTGGGCGAGGTACCCGCGGCGATAAACAGGCTGCGCAACGGCACGTTTAAGGTCTCGGCGTTCACCCACGTTCCGCCTTCTTGGACCCGCTTTTCGAACACGACTTCCTTAAGATGCCTGCAGTCATCGGCAATGGCTTCCAGTGGGTTCATCCCCTCGGCGAGAACGATCCCCTCGGCCATGGCTTCCCTGATCTCTTCGTGATTCTGGCGGTACGCGGGCGCATCTCTTATCTCTTTACGGTAGAACAGAGTCACCCCACCCCAACGATCGAGCAGGGGTTTGAAATCCGGCGCCTCCCCGGCTGCTTGCGCGCGCTCGCGCTCAGCCTGTATGGCGCGACCGTGGGCGAGGAATTCGGCCAGGATGACTCGCTCCTCCTCATCGAAACGCCCCCATACCGCTTCTTCGCCGATCTGATCGAGGAGTCCCTGATAGCGATGAAGGATCTTTTCCACCTGGCGCGGATAGTAAGCCAGCAATTCGGTCGAGGTATCGATCGCGGTGAGCCCCCCACCGATCACCCCCGCGGGAAGGCGTACTTGCAAATTGGCGAGCGAGGACTCCTTCGCCGCCCCGGTCAACTGCAAGGCCATCAAGAAATCAGAAGCTTTGCGTATACCGCGCAAAAGATTGTTCTTCAATCCGATGATCGTGGGCTTACCGGCGCCCGCCGCAATGGCGATATGGTGGAAGCCGAGCTCCCAGGCCTCTTCCACGGTCAGAGTGCCGCCAAAACGCACGCCGCCATAGGCCCTAAAGCTCGGGCTCCGGGCTAAAGTCAAATAGATCACTTTCAGGAAGTTCTTGTCCCAACGTACGGTGATACCGTATTCGGCCACACCCCCGAAACCGACGGTAATGCGTTTGTCCAGGTCCTCATACAGCTCACTGAAATCGCGTATGGGCGCGGGAGGGCTGTCTTTGCCTCCCGTGAGGCCCGCAGATAGGGGCTCGATCTTTAAACCGTCGATCCCCACTACCCCGAATCCTTCGTTTAGGAGGTAATGAGCCAAGGTGTAACCCGCCGGACCCAGGCCCACGACCAATACGTTTTTGCCGTTGTAGGGAAGCGCATGGGGCCTTAGCACATGCAACGGATTCCAGCGCGCGAGCAGACTATAGATCTCGAAGCCGTAAGGCATAAACAAGACCTCGGTCACCACATGGGTCTCGATCTGAGGGATATTGACCGGCTCCGTCTTCTGGTAGATGCAGCCCTTCATGCAATCGTTGCAGATACGATGGCCGGTACCGGGGCACATGGGATTGTCGATCATGACCAGCGCCAATGCCCCGATGTTATCCCCTTGCCTCTTAAGCACGTGCATCTCGGAGATCTTCTCCCCCAGAGGGCATCCTGTGATGGCCACACCCAGAGGATTAATCTTGAAGTCCCCCGTGCGCTTGTTTCGCATCCCCTTAGCGCAGGAGTCCGTATCCCGCTGGTGGCAATAGATACAGTGCTCGACCTCATAGAGCGCCTGCCTTTGGTTAAACCGCTTGTCGGTGAGGGAAAACCCATCACGTCGGCGGGACTGTTGCTTCTGTCCCTGCCACACGTGGTAGCGCTCACGCGAGGAATGGACATGAGGAACGAGGTCATCGAAATCCGTTTTCTCTGGCGTCTTAAAGCTCAGCCAGCCCTTAACCTGGGCTTGTATGCTCGTTACGTGCTTGGCCGCGTAACTCCATCGCCGAATGAGCTCCAGCAACTCGTGTACAAATTCGCGAGGGTCGGCACACGCCAAAGCATGCTCAAAGGCAACACCGACGCATTCGTGAGCGGCGAGTGCCTCACGCAATCGCTGGATTTCCTCTTCTGCGCGGCCGTGGCAACCTGGCTCGATGGCAGCAGCAGGGGAAACCTGCTCATTAAGCCGGAGGATCGAGATGGCGGCGGTCGCTACGGCCTTCTCCCTATCCACGTTCCACAGTGCTTCCGAGGCCACGATCTTCGCCAGGGCCTGGAGCGTGTTGCTTAGCACTGGAATATCCCAGTCTGTGATTTGTTCCGGCCTAAATGCAGAATCTAGTTGGGCGACGATCACCTGCCGATAACGAAAAACCGTCTCTATTTCCTGGCCAATGACAGCGACTTGTCGTCCCCGCACATCCTCGATGTTAAACAAGCGGGACACAAAGGCTCCCACATATGGGGCCGTGCGCACTAACACGTCCGAAATGAGCACCGGCGACATCCCTTGTCCCTTGCTCTCACGATATTGGGTAAATTCTGAAAAAAGCCTGGCGTCTTGCGCCTCAAGTTGTCGATCGAATTCCCGAGCCAAGTCGGCCAATCGGCCGGGATCGTGGAGATCGGCATAGCTAAACCCTGGTACGCCTAGTTTCATGGGACAGGATCGGATGTGGGGTAACTTCGAAAATGAGCCCTTACCGGGAATTCTCTCGACAACCTAAACCCATCGCTCGCTCGATTCGGAACATTGCGGTGGTCTCGGTCTTTTCAGCTCTCAAATACCGCGCCCTAATCCTCTCCTTGGGGTGAGGCGCCCATTCCCGAGGACATGCGATGCGAGGCAGAGCACCCGGAGATCGGTCGGGACGCAGACGCGGTTCACGCAACACCGTGACGGTGTGTTAACGCCTAAAACGGAGTAATCTTAGCTGCCATGCACAAAACGTTCAACGGCAGAAGAAGACACGGCACGGATCCGTCAGCGAGCCAGACCCCCCTCGACCGTCACTGACCGAGCTTGACTCGATTCCTTAAAGAAAGAACGGCCGGGGCGGCCCAAGCAGGGCCGTGGTCTATTCTTTCTTAATGATAGCTTCGACGACAGTAAGCTTCAAAAGGACGTGTCGCTCACATCATTTTGCCGGGGAGGCGCGGTGCTGCCTTGCCCCCCGACGGATTCATTAATCGGATAAGGCAATTCATCGGAAGTCCAAGTAATGAACAACAAGCATCGGTACATGAACTTGCTAAGATCCGCACACAATTTAGCGAGAGTCTGTTGTGGCTGGCCGGAAAACAAAGCGAACACCAGTTGCACAACGACTAGCACCCAGATCAGCCAACGGGCTAGTACGAAAAAGATCACGCTGAACAGCGCTATCAACCCGATCCGTTTCCACGTTTCCGGATCCTCGAACTTTTGTTGTATCGTGCTTGTGCTCATGAGTACCCTCCCCTGCAACAAGACTAAAACCACGGATGTGGCATTTTCTAACCTTAGAACCGCTTCGTGCCTGTCCTCGAAACACGCTGCGGCGATGGCCAACCGCCAAGATTCTTGCTTAACTTTTGGCTTTTATAATCACCTTATTACGTCTGTTTTGTCAACACTTACATTAAATTTAGCCGAAAAATGGGATTCTTCAATACGCACACCGACCTCACGCTTATGAAATTCCCGCGCAGGTTTCCTATCAAAGTGCTCGGGCGGCGTAGTCCGGATTTCAACTTGTTGGTTTTCGAGCTCCTACGCGGGCATGTTCCAGATCTCAGCGAAGGGGCCCTAAGGTGCCGCTTTAGCCGCCAGGCGAAATACATTGCGGTGACGGTAACGATCACCGCAGTCAGCCGGTCCCAATTAGATGCCATTTACCACGATCTATGTGCTCACGGCGGCGTTTTGATGGCTTTGTAATGCAACTGACCGTTCGTCAACTTGGCCTTCGCAACTACCTATCGACCTGGGAGGCTATGCGCCGTTTTACCACTTATCGCGACCGAGGCACGGTAGACGAGATCTGGTTGCTTCAGCATCCTCCAGTATATACCCTGGGTCTATCGGGGCAGACAGAACATATCCTGCGCGCAAATGGTATCCCCGTCGTGCGCTGCGATCGCGGTGGCCAGGTTACTTTTCACGCTCCCGGGCAGCTTATCGCTTACGTATTACTCGATTTGCGCCGACTGGGACTCGGCGTCACCGCGCTAGTCAACAAGATCGAGCAGGCGATCATCGAGCTGTTGGGCGAATACTCCATAGCCGCTACGCGAACGCCGCGCGCACCGGGAGTGTACATTGAAGGAGCGAAAATAGCATCCGTTGGATTGCGCGTACGGCGTGGCTGTACTTACCACGGTGTGGCCTTAAACGTGGGCATGGATCTGAAGCCGTTCGTGAACATCAACCCTTGCGGCTACCCTGATCTGAAAGTCACCCAGCTTTCAGACCTTGGGGTGCAAGACGATCTAAGCCATATTAGCCACGCCCTGATTCAGCAACTGCATCGGCAGCTTGGGTATAATTCTCTAAGCCGTGTGCCAGCTGTTCATAAGGTAGCCGATTCATGCCAACGCGTATAAGCGGTTCCGGACCCGCCCCTGAACAGCGCGGGCTGACAAAGGTCGCCCCGCTGCGGTTCCAGCCGTCACCCAGCGCCGGTCCACACCCAAAAAAGCCTCCTTGGATCCGGGCCGCGGCGCCGACGCAGCCCAAAGTAAAACAGCTGAAAAGCCTGCTGAGAGAATATGGGCTACACACGGTTTGCGAGGAGGCAGCCTGTCCCAATCTTGGCGAGTGCTTCGGAAAAAGCACAGCGACTTTTATGATCATGGGTGATTTATGCACCCGCCGCTGCCCGTTTTGCGACGTCGCCCACGGGCGCCCTCGCCCCTTAGACCCCGAAGAGCCGTTGCGGCTCGCAAAAGCCATCGCTGCCTTGAACCTCTCCTACGTCGTCGTTACCTCGGTGGACCGCGATGACCTCAGAGACGGCGGGGCGGGCCATTTTGCGGCGTGCGTTCGCGCTATACGCAGCCTCATCCCTAGCACAAAGATCGAGATCTTAGTGCCGGATTTCCGCGCTCGCATGGAAGCCGCCCTAGAACAACTGACTAGGGAACCACCGGATGTTTTTAATCACAACCTGGAGACCGCGCCCCGGTTATATCCGCAGGTTCGCCCGGGGGCGGACTACCGTTGGTCGCTTGAATTGCTAAAGCGCTTTAAACACGCACATCCGCAGATCCCGACGAAATCGGGTCTTATGCTCGGGCTAGGCGAAACGCTAGAGGAAATAAGAGCGGTATTAGCAGATCTCCGAGACAATCTATGCAACATGGCAACCTTGGGGCAATACCTGCAGCCAAGCCGGTATCACTTGCCGGTGGCGCGCTTCGTCCCTCCTGGAGAGTTTGCCGCTCTTGCGGAGTTTGGACGGAACCTTGGATTTACCCATGTTGCCAGTGGTCCCATGGTGCGCTCGTCTTACCATGCCGACGTGCAGGCCCACAACGCGGGTATCGGCTAGTGTACTTCGATGCTTTGCTCGATTTTCAAACACCCTGTTTGAAAAATGTGCGGCATTTCGAATTAATCGAAGTGCCCTCGGCAATGATTACCTGGTAGGTTCCTCGCCAAGTTTGGCCGCTTGATCATATCTCAGGTTCTGGCGCCACCCTCGGTTTGAACAACCGCCGCAGACGCAACAGGGTTGGTGCGTCGCACAACACAGCCAGCTGTTGCCGTGGATTGAGACGCAGACAAAGATCATCGCTGGTTTTGATCGTCGCCGCGAGATGCTGCGCGATGGAAATATCGATATTCCTTTCCCGTGGAGGGTTTTGAGAGAGCAGCGCAAGATGCAGGGCTCCGGCTCGTTGATCAAAGACAACAGAGCGCACCCCTGTCCCCGGAGGAGGGCAAGCATTTTCAATCGCCGCCATGCGCTTTGCGGCCTCCGTAAGTATGGGTGACGGGGCTGATTCTTCGGGGATGAGAAACAGGCCGGCGCGACGCGCTCTTAAGCCTACGTCCAACCGCGATCCCAAATACGACACCGGCATAGATAAAATCATCCCGGCGATGGCTGGGGACATCCAGGCCAGCAAGCCAGGGGATACCGAGTACACCGCGATGGCTAGTAAAGCTCCGATAGCGGTATGCCAGCGGTGACGGGCGTATGCCTCGGACCAAGGGGTCCCCCGATCGTCTCGTGTCTGCGCTTGCCAACCACTATCTCGGCCAAGCAATACGTTCGCGACAAAGCGGCTCTGCAAAAGCATCAGCACAGGGGCAATCAGTGCCGAATGCGCCGTCTCAGCCAGCACACCAAGGCTCGCCCGCAACAGACCTCCAAATTCTCGTGCCGTCTTGGGCTGCCCTAACAGCGATAAAAGCCCGAAGAGCTTGGGCGCTAGCAAAACCCCCATGGTTAACACAAACAGTCGTGCCGCGAGCACCGGATCGATCACATGCCACACCGGATAAGGGGTCTCTGCTGGAAAGAAATACACCGGTAGCTCAAACTTGGACTGCAGTGTTGCGATGATGCCGGTGACGAGAAAAGCCAGCCACAGGGGTGAAGCCAAATACGCCATGATGCCGGTGAAAAGGTGCACCCTGCTCAGCGGGTGCAGTCCTTTGGCACCGAGCACGGCCATGTGCTGCAGGTTGCCCTGACACCAGCGGCGGTCACGCTCGGCATGGGCGATCAGCGAGGGAGGAGGCTCTTCGTAGCTACCCTCGATATCCGGAACCAAGAACACTTTCCAACCACCCCGCCGCAACAAAGCCGCTTCTACAAAATCATGGCTTAGAATATGTCCGCCAAAAGGCGAGCGTCCCTTCAGTTGGGGTAGCCCCGCGTGGCCGGCGAACGCCTGCACACGAATAATCGCATTATGTCCCCAGTAATTGCTGTCTCCGAGGTGCCAGAACGCAAGCCCCGCCCCCAACACTGATCCGTAGAGTCTGCCTGCGAACTGCTGCGCACGGGCAAACAAGGTATTGCGGTTCACCAAACGCGGCACCGTCTGCAGGATCCCCACCCCTGGATTCGCTTCCATTAATCTCACCAAGCGCACCATGGTTTCGCCGTCCATCAAGCTGTCTGCATCGAGCACGATCATGTGCTGGTAACGTCCTCCCCAACGCCTGCAGAAATCGGCGATATTGCCCGCCTTGCGTCCAGCGTTGTCGTTACGCCGCCGATAGAACAAGTGGCCCGTGGCGCCCAGGCGCTGCCGTGTATCATCCCATGCGAGCTCTTCGGCAAGCCACAGGTCGGGGTCAATAGTGTCGCTGAGCACGAAGAACTCGAAGGCGTGGATGTGGCCGGTGGCTTGCAGCGAGGCATACATCGCCTCCAGGGCCGCGAACACGCGTCGCGGCGGCTCATTGTGGATAGGCATGAGCACCGCGGTTTTCTCGCACAGCTGGCTTTTTTCATCCTTGGCTTGAACCAAACCGGTGGTCCGCTCGCCGTGCCAAAGCACCATGAGTCCGGCGAGCGCACTCCAAAACGTGATCCCTATCACCATTAAGTTTAGGGCGAACAGAAGCAGCAGCACGATTTCAATGGTGGTAATTCCGGCGGGCTCAAACACTCGATAGAGCTCGAAGCTTGCAGCCACCGTGCTGGCGAGCCCTAGACCAAATACGACGGTCCGCCGGGACCAGGCGCGCGGCCCCAAGGCAGTTAAGTCCCCTTTTTTCGATCCCTGCCATTCTGCGAGCGACTGCTCTGGCATGGATAGCGGCTGCTCAGGCGGGTGGGCGATAGGCAATGCCTGCCGCAGTGCGGCCAGAAATTCCGATGGCGGCCGCTCAGAAAGAAAAGCCTGTGGCCATCTCCGCCCTGTCTCCACGGCCACCAGGGCGGCCCGAAGAACTTCCACACCAACATCGAACGGAAGCTGCAGAGACCTGGCAAGCCCCCGAAGCCAAGCGTCCGTGTGCCGTACAGCGCAGGCTATGGCTTCGAATGGTCTGGGTTGCTCCGGCAGCGCGGCTTTAATTTGATCGATGAGGGGCACAAGATGAGCGCGTTCCTGGACCCCGAACTTGGCGAAAAAATCGGCCAGCGCCTTGTCAACTCGACGTTCTCGGCGAGGACCGCGGGCCGAGCCCAAGCCGCGCCGCCGCTCTCTTTGCTCCATGAGGTCTGACATACAAAGGCTTATTCAGCCCACTGGTAACTCCAAGTCTCGCTGAGGGCCGCTTCCCCTAGTTGCAGAAAACAACGCAACTCAATGGGATCAGTCCCCTCGGGGATGAGATCAAAAAAAGCACGCCAGTTGCCCGTTACATCAGTAAATTGCGAGACCAAATTCTTGACCGTCCCGCGCGAGGCCGAAACGACCGCCCTTATCGGAGCATCCGCGACTTTTGGTAGTTTTTCCCCGGCGAAATCGATGACGAATTTCCGCGCCCCTTCAGACTCGCCACGTCCGACGCGCGTCGCCACCACGAGCGCCGCGTTGAGGTTCAATGGTGTTTGCCTGCACCAGTGCAAACGGTAGGTTAACGGCCATTCGGAGCCAACGTTGGGCGGTTCCTTAGGTTCCCAAAACGCCACGATATTGTCGTTTATTTCACTATCTGTTGGGATTTCGACGAGTTTTACCCTGCCCTCCCCCCAGCCTCCAACCGGCTCTACCCAGAGACTGGGGCGCATTTCGTAGCGTGACTCCAAATCCTGGTAAGTGGCGAAATCACGGTTGCGCTGCATGAGGCCGAAGCCCTGGGGGTTGTGGTCAAGGAAAGAGCTTATCCGCAAGCGAAGCGGGTTGTCTAGCGGCCGCCAGAGCCACTCCCCACGGCCATTCAAGATCATGAGTCCATCGGAATCGTGGACTTCCGGTCTGAAATCGTCCACGCCCAGCCGGTCGTTGGCCCCAAAGAAGTACATGCTCGTCAGCGGCGCGAGTCCTACACGCGCAAGGCGCTTACGTGGATAAAGCGTTAAAGAGACGTCGGTGATCGTGATCTCGCCGGGGCGCACCGTGAATGTATAAACACCAGTTGTGCTCAGGCTGTTAAGTAAGGCGTGGATGACCAGGCTATTGTCAGTGACGGGGTGTTCCAGATAGAACTCCGTGAACAACGGAAACTCTTCGCCCTCTTCTGAGGCCGTGGCGATGGCTAAACCGCGGGCCGAGAGCCCGTAACGCATCCCATGGCCTACGGCGCGAAAGTAAGTCCCTCCTTGAAAAGCGATCAACTCGTCTCGCTGGTGCGCGTCGTTGAGCGGATAATGAACCCTAAAACCAGCAAACCCTAGCCCTTCCTTAAGCAGGGACTGGTCGGATTTGTTTCTTCCGAAATCGAATAGCGCTGGGCGGTAACGGATCTCCTTTGCCCTCTCATCCACCACCTCAAAGACCCTAACGGGGGTTTTATTGTAGAAACCGGGGTGAAAGAACTGGGTGGTGAAAGGTAGATTTTTCTCTGCCCACAAGGATTCATTGGCCAGAAAGCGGATGTCCCGATATTGGTCATAGGTCAACTCAAGCAAGGGCTCTGGGAGCTGTGCTTTGGGAGGCTGATACGCGTTGCTTGCCATCCCCCGCGCGCGTTGACGCAGCAAGTCCAACGAGAAAGGCCAAGCTTTACCAAGCTTAGGCGCGGCCCAGAGGCGCGGTGGAGAAGTCAAAACCGATAACAAGCCGCTGCAATGTAGAATAAAGGTACGCCGGTTCACGCGATCATTGTACCGAGATAGGAGTGGTGGACTCCAGGGTCCTGTTCAGAGCCACGACGGTCAAACGCGTTCCCTGGAGAACGCTAATGGCCACAGGTGGAGGGACAATGGCACATCTGTTCTATGACACACGACGGGAGTCCCTTGCAGATCGATCCTAAAAGATGCAAGCTGCAAACGGTGGGGCTCTAGCGTTATAGCGGAGGGCGTATATGACCCGACAATTTGCGTCCATAGAGAGCATGGTGTCTGACGAAACCATGACTCTGATCGATAATGCGACTAAGCAAGAGATAGAGCTGCCGGTGCTGCGGGGAAGCGTAGGACCCCGAGCACTGGACATCCGCGGTTTGTATGCCAAGGCTGGGATCCTAACCTACGACCCTGGGTTTACCTCGACCGCAAGCTGTGATTCGGAGCTCACCTATATCGAAGGTGAGCAAGGGGTGCTGCTACATCGTGGCTACGCCATCGAAGACTTGGCTGAGCACAGCGATTATCTGGAGGTCTGCTATCTGCTGCTGAACGGGGAGCTGCCGACTCACGCTGAAAAAGAAGCGTTTGCGCGCACTATTACGCGCCACACGATGGTGCATGAACAGTTGCGGGACTTCTTCCACGGCTTTCGCCGCGACGCCCATCCAATGGCTATCATGGTTGGGGTGGTCGGGGCCTTATCGGCTTTTTACCATGACAGCACGGATATTTCTGATCCGCATCAGCGCATAGTGGCCTCCCACCGCTTGATTGCAAAGACGCCGACGATCGCGGCCATGGCTTACAAATACGCCAAAGGACAGCCCTTCGTCTATCCACGCAACGATCTCGGATACGCGGAGAATTTCATTTACATGACCTTCGCCGTGCCGGCGCAGCCGTACAAGGTTAGCCCGGTACTGGCACGGGCCATGGACCGCATTTTGATCCTGCACGCCGATCACGAGCAGAACGCCTCCACCTCTACCGTACGCCTGGCCGGCTCCTCACTCGCTAACCCCTTTGCCTGCATTGCCGCTGGCATCGCCTCGCTTTGGGGACCAGCGCATGGGGGCGCCAACGAGGCGGTGCTGAACATGCTTCGCGAGATAGGCAGCAAGGAGCGGATCGCGGAATACATCCGCAGGGCCAAGGACAAGAATGACCCGTTCCGGCTCATGGGCTTCGGTCACCGGATCTACAAGAATTATGACCCACGCGCAAAGGTGTTGCGCGAGTCCGCCCATGAGGTGTTGGAGGAGCTTGGCGTCAAACGCGAGCCCTTGCTCGAGCTCGCGATGGAGCTTGAACGCATTGCCCTAGAAGACGGTTACTTCGTTGACAAAAAGTTGTTTCCAAACGTGGACTTCTACTCTGGTATCATATTACAGGCTATGGGTTTTCCCACCTCCATGTTCACGGTGTTGTTTGCGATGGCGCGCACCGTCGGATGGATCGCCCAGTGGAAAGAAATGATCGAAGATCCCGGACAGAAAATCGGCCGGCCGCGCCAGATCTACACCGGCTACCCGAAGCGGGATTACGTCCCTGTTGAGAAACGCGCTTAGGCTGCCCTGGGTAGTCCCCAAATCCACTTTAGGGCACTTCGAAATTCGAAGTGCCCGGCGGTACAGGGATAGCCGCACATTTTTCAGACAAGTAACTGTTTGCAAAGAAAAAATCACATTTTTTGCTTTGCGATTCGAAAAGTTCCATGGATGGAAGTGCCCTTTAGCGCCGCCTGAAGCTTCCCGAATAACATCTTCGTCCTAAACCCAATAGGGCTGAGCGTTCCAAACCACGCGCCCCTTATTCCAGCAAGGGCCACAACCGGGTTCCAAAGGAATTGTTGCATATATTTCTCATTCGTACTATAATTCGCGAATTGGCTTTCCGCGAACGTGGACCCATCATGTACGTTTGTATCTGCAACCGAGTGACCGACAGCGATATTCGGCGTGCCGTTCAGGACGGCACATCGCAGCTCAAACGCCTGCAACGCCGGTTGCAGTTTGGCGCCGAATGCGGCTCTTGCCTTGATGAGGCGCAGCAATGCTTGCGACGTGCTCTAAATGAGCGGCGGGTTCGGTCGCTTGACGCTTGACATCCGGTGATCGCTCGCGTAGACAGTTAGCTTTCCATCGCTGTCGTTAGGCTATTTGGACGATATTCCGCTAGGCGCACTATTCACCGGTTTAGTCCTGCTGATTATCCTTTCCGCCGGTTTCTCCGGCTCAGAGACGGCGATGATGGTCCTCAACCGTTATCGGCTGAGACATTTGGTCGCGAAAAAGCACAAGGGTGCGATGCGCGCTCACGCCCTGCTAGAACACCCAGACCGGCTCATCGGCTTGATCCTGCTCGGGAATAACTTCGTCAACATCCTCGCTTCGTCCGTTGCCACTCTCATTGCGCTGCGGTTATATGGGGAGGCCGGGATCGCCATCGCCGCCTTGTTGCTGACCTTGGTCGTTCTGGTGTTCGGGGAAGTCGCCCCCAAGACCCTGGCCGCATTGAACCCGGAGCGCATCGCGTTTCCCGCCGCGGCGGTGCTCAAAGTCATGCTGCGAGTGTTCTACCCCGTTGTCTGGATCGTCAATGCGCTGGCAAACGGCCTGCTATGGCTGCTGCGGACACAGCCTGATAGCGCTCAGATGGCGCTAAGCCGCGAAGAACTGCGCGTAGTGGTCAAGGAAGCCGGCGCGATGATCCCCAGGCGACACCAAAAAATGTTGCTCGGGATTTTGGACTTAGAGAAAGTTAGCGTGGAAGACATCATGGTTACCCGCATCGAGATCGTGGGCATAGACCTTGAGGGCGCTGAAACCGAGCTGGAGTCGCAGTTGGCTATATGCCGGCACACCCGTTTGCCGGTGTTTCGGGGAAGTCTAGACAACACAGTCGGCATCTTGCATGTCCGGAGAATACAGCGACTGTATGATAGGGATGGCAAATTCAGTGTATCCCGTATCCAACCGCTACTCACGGAGCCGTATTACGTTCCTATTGGCACACCCTTGCACACCCAGCTCAGCAACTTCCAGCGACACAAGCGGCGCCTGGCGCTGGTCGTGGATGAATACGGTAATATCCAGGGACTGGTAACGTTAGAAGATATCTTGGAGGAGATCGTTGGGGAGTTTACAACAGACCGCCAAGAGCTCACTCAAGTCACACACCCTCAAGAAGATGGCAGTTTCCTTATCGACGGCGGGGCCACCATACGCGAGATCAACCGCCACCTGAAATGGAGGCTTTCCTCGCGAGGCGCCAAGACCCTCAACGGGCTAATCTTGGAGACCATAGAAACTATGCCAGAGCCGGGCACCAGCTTACGGGTGGATGGATACACTCTAGAGGTCGTCCAAGCGACCGAACAGGCTGTCAAAACGGCCAGAGTCACGCCGCCCTTACGAAAGAAAACGGCTAAGATACAGCAACGCACGGTAAACGGATGAGGTTTTCTTTCCGAACCTCGTTACCTAATCGACTCCCGCTCTTTGTAAGCGCCTCTTTCAAGGTCCTTACCGCTATGACTTCTAAACCCACAGAATCGGTTTTCGGCGCATTCGCTTTGGGAACGATGGCGCGCTTAAACCCCTGTTTGGCGGCCTCCAGCGATGACAGGCCACACCTCGCCGGATAAGCCCACCTCCCCAAAGGACACCAAATCACGCGCGAGAGGCCGGCCGCAGAGGCGCGAAACCACCGCCAATAGCGAAGGCAGATCGGCGGCCGTCTCGCTTATTCTCACCCCCCCGACCACATTGATAAACACATCCTGATCGTGGGTGCTGACGCCGGCATGGCGATGCATCACGGCCAATAACATACTCACGCGGTTCTGTTCCAGTCCCACCGCAACACGCCTCACATTGGCTGCATAGCCTGTGTCAACCAAGGCTTGCACCTGGGGCTAATTTTGATCAATCGACGGGAGGTCTGGAAAATAGCACTCAGCCTTTTGAATATTGGCGCTGGATGCGGATCTTTTATCTATGGCGCCCAAATCTCGCGGACCAGGCGACCAACCGCGTCGTGGAGATCGAGGGCGGATGCCGCGAATATTTTGTCCACAGTTCATGCGTTCAACGCTGTGAATCGCTGTCGTTGCGCCACGACCCCCAGCCATCAGGAATGCCTTGGCCCTAGTGCCTCCTATTTTGATGGATCTGAGCGGAGCCTGAAGGCACGGGGTAAGGCGCAGTATCTATGGCTTGGATCGGCCTCCACGTCCAAGCGCCGTCGCGGGCGATTTCAAGAACCGCATCATAGTAGTCGAGCGAGCCGTTGGCCTCTCCGAGGCTAATGTATGTAATCGAACGCTGGGAGAGGATTCTGAAAATCTGCTCGAGCTGTCCGGGACCGAGGCTAGCGCTTACCCGGTGCAGGAAAGCGAAGCGCGGGCCAGCGAGGAGCAGGCGTGCTACCGCGAGGACTTGCTGCTCGGCGAGCGAAAGAATATTCGCCCAGTCCTGCTCGGTATCCAGCCCCCCGCAGCGCGTCAAGACCGGCTCGATGCTCAACGCGTGCAGTGTGCGGAGGATCCGGCCCTCTGACATCACCCGTTTCTTTGCGGTCTGCAGCAGAACTTCGCGCAGCGTTCCCGGAGGCAGGTAAGACCGCTCGGGGAGGAAAAGAATATGCTCAGGGCTAGAGCGGATGATGCGCCCCTCGCCCGTGTCCCAGATCCCGGCGGTTGCCCGCAGCAACGCTACTTTCGCTGCTTCGTTGGGACCGGAGATCAGGACTCTCATTCCCCCTGGGATCGATACCGACAGCGCTTTGATCAAAAGGCGATCATCCACGGGGGACAGCAGCGTCAATCGCTCGTAGGTGATCCCACAGTCCGCATCGCCAACGCAAAGCTGGATAGCCGATTCTGTCGAGGTGACGCAGGCCGCGCCGATCGGTATTTCGGATAGCTGTCGATTAAGTCCGCCGGCCTCAAAGGTAGGTACTGGAATCGATTGCGCTTGGTCCATGGCTTCCATCAGGGAGCCGAGACGCGCGACCACGGCTGTGAACGAGGAAATCGATTGGAAGTGGGTGACGATCAGGGCGAACGCACCCATGAGATGCGCGAAGGCCATAGCCGACTGCGTGATCACACCGAACTCGACTTGCCCCCGGATAAAGAGCGGGGCCACGACCAAGGCAGGGATGATCTGGATGAGATAATTATACCTGGTAGTGAAGAACCCCAGGTTGCGATGAACCGCAATGATGCGACGCAAATTGGCCGCGAGCTCATCCAGATGACGCAATAGCCTGACTCTAAGCCGACCCTCGCGGCGCAAAAGCGCCACCGATACGGCATTCTCGCGCACGTGGATCAGGTCGGCCCTGAAGTTCGCTTCCTTATCGAACTGTGTGTAGTTCAGCCCAACGAGTGGCCGCCCTAAAGCGATCGTCAGGAACGATCCCACCGCGGCGTATAACACAGCCACAACGAACAACAGCGGACTGATCGACCACATCACACCCGAAAACGCCACCACCGTCAAGGTGGCGTTGAGGAGCATGAGCATGAAGGAGAGCGTCGTGCCCGTAAAGGCGCGAACATCTTCGGCGATGCGCTGGTCGGGATTCACGGTCTTGCCGTTCGCGCCCCTGCCGTTGTTAAGACGATAGTAAACTGGATGCTCCAGGTAGCGGTTGACCAGCCGCCGCGTTAGCCACTCCCGCCACAGGAGCCCCAGGCGATCCTCGCTGAAGCGATAAAAAACCACCACCACCGTGGTGGCCGCAAACACGCCTATGTAGAGGACAGCCTGCCAGATGAATTCCGCCGTGTTGCGGTTTTCGATGGCGGTCATAAAGTCACGGCCAACATAGCTGTTCACGACGTTGAAGGCGTTGATTGCGAGCAAAAATAGGATGATCGCTGCGAATTGCCGTTTAGCCTTCCCGCGGACCTCCGAGCTTGCGAACTTTTTGATGCCTCGCAGCAATCGATCCCGATTCAGGCGGTTGTTCGGATCCTGTCGTACATCCATTCTTTGCGTATATCATCGGGGGACAAGACAAGCGCCCGGCGGAGCGCCCGTGCAGGTGTTTTCCCGCATTTTTTATACCAGTGTGGTTCAGTCTGATGTCATCCGCAAGCAAGGAAGAGCGTCTCAAATCGAGCTTGCGGATGCTGTAGTAAATTCCTATCGTTTATCCAGGGCGCTGATCAAGGAGCCGTGACGATGCAGACCGAGGTACTAGATGACTTTGAAGATCTGTCCGGGTGGAGCGCGGTGGCATTAGGACAGGCGCAGTTATTGATCTCAGAGTTTGTGAAAAAACCTACTGCGCTCGGGATCTCGCGTTCCGGCGGTGCTCGGAATCCTCATGTATTTCAATATACACTGCGGTTCCTGCGCTCCGGCGGAACGCGACCTTCCTTCGCT
>JBOIEG010000110.1:0-1209 GCA_050740915.1 Gammaproteobacteria bacterium
TACCCGATCGGCTCGTGGAACCTTTGCGCCTGCAGCTCGACAAGGTGAAGGCGGTTCATGAGCAAGATCTCGCGCAAGGCTTCGGCACCGTCTATCTCCCTTACGCCCTGGAGCGGAAATACCCCAACGCCAACCGCGAGTGGTACTGGCAGTATGCCTTCCCGGCCTCCAAGCGCTCCATCGACCCACGAAGCGGTGTCGAGCGCCGGCATCACCTCGATCCCACCGTGCTGCAGCGCGCCGTCAAGCAAGCAGTGCGCCTCGCCGGGCTTACCAAGCCTGGGAGTTGTCATAGCTTCCGCCATTCCTTCGCCACCCACCTGCTCGAAGGCGGTTACGACATCAGAACCGTACAAGAGCTTTTGGGGCACAAGGACGTCAGCACCACGATGATCTACACTCATGTGCTGAACCGCGGCGGGAAAGGCGTGCGCAGCCCGCTCGATGGGTCGTAGCCACTGAGAGCTTGTGAAAAAATCGTCGCGAGCGAAGGAAAGTCGCGTTCCGCCGGAGCGCAGGACCGTTTCGCCCGGAGCGAAACGGAGCGCAAGCCCCGCAGGGGCGAGTCTCAGGATGAGACGAGCAACCGGAGTGTATATTGAAATACCTGAGGATCCCGAGCACCGCTGGAACGCGAGGTGTTCTGAGCGCAGTAGATTTTTTCACAAGCTCTGAGCTCTCCAAGTCGCTTCGGGCGTCATGGCGCCTACCCCTAGGCTATTGTACCGCCTCAAACACCTGGGCCGCCCCCATCCCGTGCCCACACACATGGTCACCATGCCATAGCGCAGCCCCCGGTGGCGCAGAAGTGCCCGCTCTCACAGGGACGTGAGGACACTGGTCGACCACGCCTTAAGTGATGGACCAATGGAGCAAAGTAAAAACCGCGCTTTTTGCTTTGCGATTCGATAAATTGCCAGCCGGAGCGCCGTACGCGAGCGCCATCTTGAAGCTCACCTTTGGACTCGCAAGCGAAAAACGTCCTCTGCTTTTCGGGCGTGATGTCCGACGTTGGGAGGTTTGTCTCCGATAGCAAGGGTTTCATGGGCGCTTCTGGTGAACGCGCGATGATCCTCAAGACTTCCTCTCAGAGTTTGTGAAAAAACCTACTGCGCTCGGGATCTCGCGTTCCGGCGGTGCTCGGAATCCTCATGTATTTCAATATACACTGCGGTTCCTGCGCTCCGGCGGAACGCGACCTTCCTTCGC
>JBOIEG010000111.1:0-1774 GCA_050740915.1 Gammaproteobacteria bacterium
GGCTGGCGAGGTTCCAGGCCCGCGAACTGGCGTTCGTCGAGGCCCACGGCTACCTCCAGACCGAATACGGGTGGCGCCGCTACTTCCCGCGGGAGGATCGGCAGAACGTCCACCGCCACGGCGTCGCAACCGAGATCTACAACCTCCGTATCCAGTCCAACGAGGCGATGGTGGTGCGGGAGGCGATGCTTGCTTTGCGCCGGGAACTTGGGTTACACTTCCCTCATGAGGAAGCCCGGCTCGCCATCATGCTCCACGACAGCGTGGTCATCTCCTGCCGACCCGAGCACGCCGAGAGGGTCCGGGACATGATGTACGAGCTGATGACGGCGCCGGCGAGGAAGATGCCGTGTCCGGAGATCGGGATGCCGGAGGGTGTGAGGTTCCCCATCGACCTGAAGATCGGGCCGACGTGGGGGGATATGATGAGCTGGGAGAAGTGGAGGGAGGAGCCGAAGCCATGACCGAACACAAGCCGGTGAAGCTGGCGGAACTCTTGGAACTGCACGCCCGCAACGACTCAGAAGACATGACCACGAAACCCGAGACGCTCCTCGAGCTGATGGAGAGGCTTGACTGGCACTACCGACAACTGACGGATGACGACATGGACGTTTTGATAGCAGCGATTCGAGATGACTGGCCCCGCATCCGCGACTCGGTGAGGGAGATGCACGAGCTTCTACGTGAGATTCGTTTCGAAGAGCGGGGGCGGAATGGGGAAGCCGAGCAACTGCTCGCCCGCCTCGACCAGGAGCCGAAGCCATGAGCGAACGCATTCGAGAGAAAGTCATTTTCGAGGGACCGAACCAACCGGATCGTGGCTACACAGTCAAGGCGACCGACCTCGAAGACATCGAGACGAGTCGTGGCGATGCACTGATCGAAATCTTCAAGGAAGGCGAGCTGGTGCGTTCGTTCGTCTTCCCTGCCTACAAGGTCTGGAACATCGTCGCTCATTTCGGCGACATCGTCGATGGAGAGATCGCGAATCACGATGCCGGGTATCGTAAGGCGGCGTGGGATGGCATCTCTCCGATGGAGGCCACGCAACCTCTACCGGAGAAGTCACGAGCGCCTCGCCGCCCGGGAGGTGGAATGACCACCCCGAAGCGAGAGCTGACGGACGAGGAGTTGATAGAGCGGGGCCAGTTCGAGGAATGTGGAAGCAACGGCGTCACGTGCGACCGTATCGCGTCTACGGCTCGACAGCTCGCCACCCGCCTCGAAGCTGCCCTGACGCGGGTGGAGGAGCTGGAGCGGTGCGGGATAATCAAGCTATCTCTCGTGAACGTAAACGTTGGCAGCTTCATGAGAAAGAAGGAAGCTCGAATTGCCGCCCTCACCAAGCAGCGCGACGACCTCAAGGCGGCGCTTCGGCGTTTGGCGGATTACGACAACGAGGCGGAGGACCTTTTCCATGCTCGCATCATCCTCCGCGAATCCGCCGAGCCGAAGGACAAAACCTAGATGTCCAGCTACCTCTGGCCCCTTGTCTCCCAACGTTTCGCGTGGGTCTTCACCCCACCCGACGGCACCCCTCCTAGCGACTGGGTCCTCCACGTCTGCGGCGACGAGCTGTGGGACGACGTCGTGGAGATCATCCACACGTTTCGCCCGTCCCTCGTCGTCGTAGCGCCACTACGACCGGAGGCGCGAGAGCAAATCGCCCTCACGGCGCGCAACATCAAAGCCATGATCGAGGAGGCCGACGCCGGATTCATCCAGATCGTCGTCCCGATCGCCGGCCTGACCCGCACCGAACAGCGGGAGT
>JBOIEG010000112.1:0-3573 GCA_050740915.1 Gammaproteobacteria bacterium
CCTTTTTGTCGGATCTCTAGACGTCACCCACGGTGATATCCAGCGAAAAGCTTAAAACTCCTTGAAACCCTTAATCGACGCCATTTTCTGCCACTACACAACAGAATTTATGCAACTGGAGGGTAGACATAGCGCAGCTAAGCGCTGCTATTGTAATCGCGCTGTTCTCGTGCATTGACAAATCCAACGCTAAGCGTGGGCTTACCTCATGAGAACGCTTACTGTTCTAGCACTCGCTGCTCTGCTGTCTGGCTGTGCTACGACCGCCGACTGGGAAGAGTTTGGTATGAGACTGGGTGGCGCAGCGGCGCGCACGAACTGGCAGCCCGCGTATCATCAGCCCACGTACACACGGCCGCAAGTGACCACATGCCAGCAGAGCACGTGGCCTGATCTCGCCGGCCATCCAACAGTCAGCTGCACGACACGCTAGCCCAACGTACTGAGAAGCCACACAGCCAACGATCCATCCCTACCCACTGTGGTGCTTCTCACCCGGTCGGAGCGGCCAGTGTCGGACAAGCTCACAGCATAGGGACAGCGAGATAGTCGCATCTGCGACGCTGGGGAGGGGAGAATGCCATGTCCACGTGACGGACATCACAGACCGCGCCTACTGATACTACTATAGCCGTCGCCGTCTAGGCGACTATAACAGTCTTAACAAAGGGAACAAGTAGACATGACACCACTCCTAACCATGACAGAAGCCGCCGCAGTGCTGAAGCTGAACTACCACACCGTAAGAGATTGGGCGTTGGCTGGGAAGATACCCACATAAGATTGGGGCGAGTGTATCGTTTCTCCCAAGAGGATCTGGACACCTGGTTGAAGGGTCAGTATGCACCAACAGTGAATGCTAGCGACGTGACCATGGAATACAGACAGGGTGAGCTAGTCCGTAGGTCACGCCAGGAAGTGGGTTCGGATTCACTGTACTACAAGGTAGTCCAAAAGCCGTCCGGTAAACGCCGGGGCGGCCCGACAGTCCGTACGTCGGTGGGTCAACTGTATGCATCTTTAGTATTAGGAAAAGGGAAGCAACGGAAATGAACGGTTGGAAACGACTTGGTATAGTTCTGGTGGGAAGCTGGTCGGTGCTCTGGGTGCCCATCACGGTAGCGCTGTTTCTAGGCGGAGATGCTCACTGGGGCGTTGGGCTGATTTTCTGGCTCGTTCCCTGCGCCCTAGTGTATGCGTTTGGATACGCAGCCGCCTGGGTACGTGCTGGGTTCACAGTCACATCAAGAACTGATGCACGGAATGACAGGGCGTCAGCATGAAAATTCTACGTCTTTTGCGCGTTCCTGCAATTGTCGTTTTGTTCTTTGTGGTAAGCATAGCCACCGCTATTGCCTTTGAAAGTATTGGGAATAAGCACGGTATCAAAACCGACTTGGGCTTTACGGTGTGCAGCGAAACGGGGCTGGACGCGAAACCTGGGAATCCTGCACATCCAGTACATCCGCGGGCGGGTTCATATGGCTAATCGCCATGGGCTTCGGCTTCCTGGCCGCCTATGGCGCGAACGAACTTCTACCTGGTGGAATGAGTACCGCTGAACGTATAAGATGCTTGGAAAGAAAGTTAGTGGAACTGCGTAGGACGCGGCCATGGGAATTGGAAGAAAGTCAGCTGCTCTGCGAACTCAGTTCTACGAGCCGCTATACCCGTAGACGATCCGCGATACTGCGGACCACCCACGCGCGATATAAACGACAGAATAGCACGCAGCCAATCAGTACTGCGAGCAGTCAAGCGACTGCATCCCTGTCCCTCTCCGGGCCCACGAGCAACATGCCCAAGCTGGTCGATTGACCACGTGATCCCACTGGCGCGCGGTGGGTGCGACAGCATAGGTAATCTACAGTGGCTGCCGAATGCTATCAAAAGTGCGGATGGCGATCTGCCTAAAGACCGATGGGAGCGACGGGTCTAATGCTCTGTTGACGGCTAAGGAGGCGTGCTGTGGCGATAGTCGCGTCTTGCGACGCTGTGGTGGAAAACGTGACAGCGCGCACGGACGCGAGATGAGGTTCGGATAGAATTTGCCGGGTCAGGAAGGGGAGTATTTTTAAAGGAAAGGCAAATCGACGATGAGTAAGTGGTTATTTGTTATAGGACTGATGTTGTTGCCAGTGTTCGCGTTTGCGGACTGCAAGCCAAAGGATTTTAGCTGCCTGATAAACGAGGCATGTGAAAGTCATGCGAAGACCGCACCTAATAAACGAGCGACAAAGGAACGAGCGACAAACACTAAGCGAACGCCTAGTTGTAAGAATGCGGAGAAGTCAAAAGAGCGTGACAAAAAGGACGTTCGTGATACACGCCAAGATTTTCAGACATCAAATTAAAGGGATGGGGATTTTTAAACAGTATAGGAAAGGTAATCGAAGATGAGTAGATGGTTATTTGTTTTGCCTCCTCCGCAGAATTTGTGGGTCAGGAACGACCTTTCTTGGCCCATAAGAAGAAATCGTAAATATGAAAATCTTGCTGTTGATCCGCTTTGAGGCCATCACCAAGTCTGCCCACACGGAGTGTCCGGCCACCGATACCCTGCGGGATTAGAGGATCCGCAACAGCGCATCCCGCTTCCGAATCTGCAAAGATGATCACGCACAACGAACATCTTGCAGGAGGAAGGCGGGATGCAACTCAAGACTATCCTGAATCGTGTCCAAAAGCACCACTCGTTCGTCTACGGGAGAACGCGTTGGGGCGAAATCGACGGAAGACCGAGTCTCGATATCGAGATCCGGCACCGTGCCAACGGGCGCCCAAAGTGCTCCGGTTGCCAACGTCCGCGGCCAGGCTACGACAGCTTGCCCACTCGCCGCTTCGAGTTTGTTCCGCTGTGGGGCATTGCAGTCTTCTTCATCTATGCCTTGCGCCGCGTCGCCTGTCCCGTCTGTGGCGTTCGTGTCGAAGCGCTGCCTTGGGTCACAGGCAAACGGCGAGTCACCGATACGTATGCGTGGTTCCTTGCCACCTGGGCCAAGCGCCTGAGCTGGACCGAGGTCGCGCGCGCGTTCCACACCTCCTGGGACACGGTCTTTCGCTCCGTGGCGATGGCTGTGGCCTGGGGACGAACGCGTATGAACCTTGAGGGGGTGAGCGCCATCGGCATCGACGAGGTTCAATGGCAGCGCGGACACCGCTACCTGACCGTGGTCTACCAGATTGACGAACACTGCAAACGCCTGCTCTGGATCGGAGAATACCGCAAGATCAAGACCGGGCTGCGCTTCTTTCGCTGGCTCGGAAAAGAGCGCAGCGCGGCTCTCAAGTTCGTCTGCAGCGACATGTGGAAGCCCTATCTCAAGGTGGTCGCCAAAAAAGCCGCTCACGCTATCCATATCCTCGACCGCTTCCACATCATGGCGCACCTGAACAAAGCGATCGATGAAGTCCGCGCCCAAGAGGTGAAGACCCTCAAGGCCAAGGGCTACGAGCCCGTGCTCAAAAAAACCCGCTGGCTGCTGCTCAAGCGCCCCGAGAACTTGACCGAAAAGCAAGGCAGACGACTCGCTGAGATCCTGCAGTACAACCTCCGGGCCGTGCGCGCCTACC
>JBOIEG010000113.1:0-6687 GCA_050740915.1 Gammaproteobacteria bacterium
CCCCATGTCTCCAGCGGCGTGCGTTCAGCCGGCTGCAACTTGATCGCCACGCGGGTGTTCGGCATGAGCGAGACCATAGCAATCACTGGAAAGTCTGTAAAGTTATTTAAGGGACACTACACTAGAGTTATTGCGGATCCCTATCATGCCTATCATCTCAATGTTCTATGGGATTATCATTCGCATGTATCTGATTGACAACCAGCATCACAATCTAGCGCATATTCATGCCAAGTATGCGGAGTTTGAGGCTTCCATCGGCATTGCAGACGGCGAGATCCTGGCCGAAGAGCTGCCCCGTAAGCAATTGCGGTTGGTGCAGGCCTGGATCGAGCTTCACCACGATGAACTGATGGCCGATTGGGAATTGGCTGTCGGCGGTGAAAAACCTTATAAAATTGCCCCTCTGTGAGCTTGCCATGTACTGGAATGTCAAGTCCGTCAAGCCGTTGTCCAACTACCGCATCTATGTGGAAATCGAGGATGGGCGCAAGGGTATATTTGACCTGAAGCCCTATCTTGATCGCGGAGTTTTCCGCAAACTCAGAGACGTGCATTACTTCAATCGGGTTGGCATTCTGTTTGGCGCAGTGACGTGGCCAAATGAACAGGACATTGCTCCTGAAACCCTGCTTGCTGAAATGCTTCCACTGGAGCCGACAAACCCGCCTAACGAATCGCTCAAGAGAGACGGACCGGACCTGGGTGGTTTGAAGGTTTCGTCGCGAATTTAGAAACGATCAATTAGGCGGCCCGGGAAATTTGGCGATTTCGAGACACACACCGGGTCCCGCACATTATTCTGAGGAGAAGCGTGGCCAAGCACGGGAGAAAAAAGGCGGTTCGCTCTGCAACACCACGATGATGAAACTTCTGGCGGAGCACGGAGTGCCTTATGATCGCATCCGCGCCGTCAACCTCGTCAACAGTTCTTTTTGTTTCGCGCTGCTGACGGATTGCCCGTAGCCTCGAACTGGGTCGAAGCCTATCTGAGACTTTGCGATCGCGCGTTGCGACAGGAGCGGAACGGACTCTCTCTCGATATCGTGCGGCACTTGGTCGGGGACTGCCGCAACCGCGAGCACGCCCAAATGGTGGCCCAAGTTCGGGGAGCGTTACCAGCAACTTCGGCAGAAGGAGGCACGGGCAAGGTTCGACGGCATCCTGCGGGTTGGCCTGGACCTATTCGGAGACGTGACCGACTTCCGCCGGCAGCGGTCTTATATGCGGGTAGTGCTGTATCTCCCGGATGAGCGGCGCCACCTTCATAACGTTTGGCCCTGCGCCAACGATGTCGATCACCTTTAACAACTTGGAAAACCTATAGCGTGGTCTATGATTAGACATTAAGGCAACTATAGTAATCGCGAACCCAACTTATTTTTTGGCCAAGGTGGATCTTCTTGCTAAGGCAAGAAAAGCGCCTTCGCTGGGTTGAGGCTAACAAGAGAAGGATGGATGATGGGCAAACCGTTTTGGCTCTGGCTCGTTGCGTGGAGGTTTGGTTTGGGGTTCATCCCGCTCATATCCACGAGGGCCGTGATCGAAGTGGGACCCGGGAAAAAATATAGCAAAACCGAGCGAGTCTCTCTGGTTCCCAAACGGCCGTACCGAGATCCCGCCGAGTGCGGCGAGGAAAGCCCGAAGCTTCAAAGGCTCGACCTCGGCGCGTATGAATATGAGGGTGCACGTTAAGCCACCGCCGCTGACACGCTTGCTTTCGCAACGAGCATGTCCGCAACAGTTCTCTTGCGGTTTGCAGCCGACGTGGCCACCAGTAGGGCTGGAGCGCGTGCTCCGCATGTATTTCTGCAGCATTGATGGCATGGACGGCTCCCTTCTTATTTCGGTTGCGTAATGCAATGAGAAATCATCGGCATCAACGCACACAACATGAATTGTTCAGACCTTAATCGAAATTCCATTCCAGTGATGCGAGTGAAGCGCTTTGAAGGTCTGAACGCGTTCCCCGCTGCATACGACGCCGTATTCCGGCGCGGGAGTCACGAGTGCTTTTTTGTGAGCCTTCCTTGGTTTCGTCTCTTCGAGCAATTGGTCCTCGAGCGCAACGAGCGCGCAGTGATCTACGGAGTCGAGGAGGTTACGGACGGCGATGATCCGCTTGCTGCCCTGGTGCTTCGAGAGACCCGGGAACCTCACGGCCTCTGGAGCGCGACGAAGCTCGAGAGCTTGGCTAACTACTACACACCTCTTTACGCCGTCCCAGGAGCGGATGGGGACCGGGCTAATGCAATCGTCGGGACGCTTTGCGATGCTCTCCGGATCGACAGTGTCCGATGGGACGTGCTTCGTCTGTGGCCGCTCGATCCGCACGCAGCTGTGTTTGCGTCGTTCGTAAGCGCTCTCCGGTCCGCTGGGATGTGGGTACAAACGCACTTCTGTTTCGAAAACTGGTATCTGGAAGTGGCCGGTCGATCCTACACCGAGTACTTGCAGGAGCTCCCTACTGTTCTCCGAAAGAACATCCCCTACTCTACGCGCCGGCT
The DNA here is from genome assembly GCA_050740915.1 of Gammaproteobacteria bacterium. Lineage (GTDB taxonomy): Bacteria > Pseudomonadota > Gammaproteobacteria > JBOHHR01 > JBOHHR01 > JBOHHR01. The sequence continues at coordinate 2,508 of JBOIEG010000113.1, forward strand.
TGAACGGACACACCGCGTGACTTTAGAGATCGTGACAGAGGTGGGCGGCCTCGATCAGGGCCTCGCCCACTATGAGTGCGTTTACCGCTCAAGCTGGCGGCCTTTTGAATCGCATCCAGCGTTTATCCGCGGCCTCGCACGCCTGGCTGCTGAGCAAGGGGCGCTGCGCCTCGGACTGCTTTACCTGGATGGTGAGCCCGCCGCAGTCCAGATCTGGGTCGTCCACCAAGGCGTCGCGTCTATCTATAAGATTTGTTACGATGAGCGCTTCGCGAAGCTCTCCATCGGGACCGTCCTCACGGCTAAGGTCATGGAGCACGTCATCGACGTGGATCGAGTGCGAATCGTCGACTATTTGAGCGGAGACGATGCCTACAAGCGGAACTGGATGTCGCACCGGCGCGAGCGCTGGGGGATCATGGCGTTTAATCCCCGTCGCGTCGGCGGGCTTCTTCTCGCCGGGAGGCACATAGGCGGCCGCGCCGTGAAGCGGGCCTGGGAGGCAGTTCAGTCGTGGAAGGGCATCAAACGGGACGTCGAATCGCCGACCTAAGCAAGCGGGCCCCGGAGGCGGCCCAACGCGCCGTGCGGCCGCCGAGCGTTCGATGGTAGACACAATACATTGAGCGCGCGTACTGTCGATCTAGCCAGCGAAGTTTGTACGGCTCAGCCAAACCCATGAAGTCGTAGGTCTTCACGCCTCGCTCGTACAAACGCCCTATGGCGAGCATCTTGAGGACAATCGCGCCGCCGCCTTCGATGCAGAGATCGACGACGACCAAACGTATGACGTTTTGCTCTACCGCGGCCCTGAAGATGGTGAAGCTTACCGGCAAGCGTTACCCCGATCCCACGCGGGGATCACCTGTGTTGAGCTATCCGCATTCGCTGTTCTTGGTGTTATCGGCGGCCATCAGTGGCCATCGGCGGTTTCAATTGATCTTGGGTTTTTCAGCGGTCATCATCGGCGGTTTCATGGGTTCACAGTCGGAGGCGCGCGGTCGAGCAGGCCCGCCAGCTCGCGCGTGCGATTCAGCCGCGAGGCCTCCGCCACGTAGTTCGCATCCGGCAAGGCCGCCTTCCCGCGCCGCACCTGGTCGAGGAAGCGCCGCAGCACGCTCGCGATCTCCTCCACCGAATCGAGCCGGGCTATGTCGCGAATGCCCGCGTTGCGCAGGACGGTTGCCGTGTCGCCGGCCGGGTCGGTCAGGCCGATGATCGGGCGCCGGCAGCGGAAGTACTCGTACACCTTGGCGGGGATCTGCGCGTTGCAGTTGGTGGCCTGCAGCACCAGCAGGCCGTTGGCGCGCAGCATCTCCTGCAGCGCATCGCGATAGGGTATCGGCGGCGAAAGCTCGACGATATCCGCGATGCGGGAGGTGGCTATCATCGCATTCAGCTCGGATTCGTGCGCCGAGGCACGCAGACGCACCCGCAGCTCACCCCGCCGCAGGCTGCCGGTATCGAGCATGCGGCGCAGCGCCTGAAAGAACTGCGTGGGATCGCGCTCGCTGGTGTAGACGACACCGCTATGCAGCAAGGTGGTCGTCCCGGGCACCAGGGGCAGAGTGGCCGCGGTAGAGGTGGTGTCGAGCGGCGCGAAGGTTTCCTCATCGTAACCGTTCTCGATCACCTTCAGGCGATCTCGCGGCACGTCCGGATAGCGCTCATTGTACAGGCGGGCGGCCCCGGACGTCACGAACACGCTCCACACCGCGTTGCGCAGCGCTCCTTCCTCGATCCGCTGAAAACTTCGCCAGGTCCTTGGGTCGTCTGGATAGCCCTCCTGCGCCATGGGGTCGCGGAAATCGGCGATCCACGGCAGGCCGGACAGCCGGTGCAGCGTTTGCGCGATCATGTGGGCGGTCGCAATGGGGTAGGTGCTCCAGATCGCCTGCGGCCGGTACTTCCGGATCATGGCAAGACCTCGCGGAACAGCGCCCAGCCACCACGCGGCCCAGCGGTCCGGACGGGAGACGAACGCCGGATAGCGGACCATTACGGCAAGATGCCGCGCCGAATCCAGCGCGAAGGCCCGCTCCACCACCGTGCCGGGCGCGATGTCCTTGAGCAGATCGTTGCTCAGCCGCTTGTAGGCGCGCGGATGGGTGGTGAGCACCAACGGCTCCCAGCCGAACCGCGGCAGGTGCCGCGCGAAACTGAGGGTCCGCTGAATCCCGCTGCTGCCGGTGAGCGGCGGGAAGTGATACGCGATCATGAGGAGGCGCTTCATTCGCTAGTCAAAGTCAACAACATTGGCCCCAGGTTGCGTTTCATTCGCCTTCAGCGGGACCGGACCGCGTCTCGCACCGTCTTCGCGATGGCCTCGATGTCGTCGGGCGACAGGTCCTGGTGGCAGCCCAGCTGGAAGACGTGCGTGCCCCAGTCGAGGCCATGATCGTTCTCGATCGCCGGCGTGCCGGGCCAGACCTCGTCCCAGCGGAATATCGGAGCTCCAGCTGCACGCAGGCGCTGATAGCTCGCCTGCGGGTCGTCGACGTAGAGCGGAAAGACGTAAGGCGCCGCGCTGTCCGACAGTTCGGCGCTCATCTCGCGCGCTCCCGCGCAATCCGAAAGCAGCTTCGCGAGCAACAGGTAGTTGCGCCTGCGCAGCGCCACGATCCGCGACCGGTGCACGCCGTTCGTGATCCAGCGCACCGCAGACGCCGGCTTTAGGGAGGAAAGTAGGTGCTCCGGCACTGCAGACCCGCTTTCGCGGCCGGCCCCCGCAACGCCATCGTGTGTGACGCCGTCGCGGTGGCGCAGCCAGTTCTTCAGGCCGAAGACGCCGTTGAACATCCAGTTCAGGCCGGCAAAGCGTCCGTGCCCCGCCCCGACTTCCAACGCATCGGCCGCGGCCTTCAATTCGTCGCGCAGGCTGCGCGGGGTCAGATACAGCGCGTCCAACGGCCGCGTGGCTGAAGCGAGCAAGCCACCCTCGGGTACCGGGAAGAACTTGGTCAGGCTGGCGATCGCCACGTCCCCCCAGCTGCCGACGGGCCGCTCGTCCGACATGCCGAAGAAGGCATGAGCGCAGTCCTCGATCAGGTTGATGCCATGCGCGTCGCAGAACGCCCGCACCGACGACATCGGCTGGGGCAATCCGAAGTAGTGGGCGGAGAGCATGGCATGCGCTCCGGCCAGATCCGCCCGCTGCAGCCAGCCGAGGTCCGGCGCGCCGCACGCCGTCATCGGATAGAACAGCGGCTGCATGTCGGCGTGCACGAGCGGCATGATCATCGTCATGCAGTGGTAGGTTAGAACCAGTACCTTGCTGCCGGGTTTCGCGCCGAGCACGTTCAACGCCAGGGAAATGGCGGCCCGCCCGCTGATCGTATACCGGCGGTAGCGCGCGTTCAGCACTCCAGGCAGCGTGGTTTCATGGCCGCCCGAGTAGGCCGACCAGCCGAGCACGGGAAGTTTGGGGAGACTCCGCATCTGGGGTGGATTGAAAGAAACGTTTGAGCTCCTTGCGGGATTACGCCTAAAGTCTACCTATCGCTCTAGATGCGTGTCCCCGACCCAGAGCACTTCTTAGGGCGTTGATCGCGAGCCTGGGAATGCTCGCGAGATCGCAAGCTACTCGATCGACCTCCCAAATGTCAGCTCCGAACTCGGTTTTGTACCGAGCCAAGCCGCCAGCGGCTGCGCTCGCCACATCCAAGTTCAGCCACCTGACACCTCTATTGCGCAAGTCCTTAATGATCGCGTACATCAGGAAATGGGACGTGCCCATGCTCATCCCTTTCTCGGACGTTCCGCCGCTATCGTAGTAGGCGTACTCATCGAGAGTGAACACGAGCTTCGACGAAACGACCTCGCCGGCGACTACCGCTTGGTAGAGCCGGGCCGCGCCTGTCTGAGTGACCTCGTTGACCGTGGCCGCGTCGCTCGCGAGATTGGTCGGCTCGCCACGGCGAGCCCTACGCTGTACCGACTGACTGATTAGTGCCAGGTGTGCGGCAAGGGCTTGCGGGCCCGGTAGGCTAACCAGTGAAGCACCGTTCTTCTCCGCTCTCTTGATGTTCCTTTTATGATTTGAGGAAATGTCGTCGTCTAGGAGCCTGTCGGACTTAGGTTGAACACCAAAGCCATAACGTACGTGTTGAGCGCCAAAATCGAGGTTCGGGTGGTCATCAAGGCAATCGACTCCGTGAGTTGATGATGGACAGACTCTTCT
>JBOIEG010000114.1:0-12359 GCA_050740915.1 Gammaproteobacteria bacterium
AGAAGAGTCTGTCCATCATCAACTCACGGAGTCGATTGCCTTGATGACCACCCGAACCTCGATTTTGGCGCTCAACACGCACGTTATGGCTTTGGTGTTCAACCTAAGTCCGACAGGCTCCTAGAGAACGATCGGGAGCATAAAGGTGCAAGATAAATCAGCGAAACAAACACCCATCGATGATTTCATCGCCACTGTACAAGCGCTGAAGCGGACGCTTGGGCAAAGAGGAGTCAGGCCGAGCGCCGATGGGCTTGTTGGTGAACAGCGGCTATATGAACGTTGGTTGCGCCAGGATGAATGGCGGGTTCGTTCTGAGGCCTTGCCTTTGCTTTTGGGGGTAGAGCCCTCGCAATGGCCGGAGTTGATCGCAGGTCTTGAGCTAGGGCTACAGGCTGAGAACGCTTGGGACGCGCTCAAAGCCTGTATCGCGCGAACGCTGTTTCCGCCCCTTATCGGGACTCAGCGTGAGGAAGAGGAATGGGGGGTCCATCCCCTGGATTTTTACCATTGGGCGCGCGGGCAAGGTCTGGAAATGCCCTCCGCCTTCGAGCATCTGGCCCAGTTTATCGCCACGGTAATAAGACGTCCGCATCCCTCGTCCCGTGCGCCGCATCCGCTGTTCGGTGCGGCGCTGCCACCACAGAGCCAGGCGAGCGAGCGCGAGAAAATCCTGGGCGCCGCGCTCAACGTCTTGGCCAAGTGTCCGCAAGCATGCCGCGATGAACATGACCTGGTGAGCGGCGAGGCCATCGTGAAGCTGATCGGCGAGCAGTGCATACGCTGGTTCGACGCCCCGCAACTCCCCGCCCATCCGACGGATATGGCAGCTTTGATCGACCGATGGCTGGAATAGTGGGAACCGAGCTTAAAGCAGCGCTGTGTTGTCTGGCTCTTCGATCACCCGGTTTTCGATTTGCCCGATCCTTTCGATGGCAACGCGCACCCGATCCCCGGGTTTAAGGTAACCCCTCGGGCTCATTTTAACGCCCACCCCGCTGCTGGTCCCAGTGGAGACGATGTCCCCGGGCTCTAGGGTAAACGCCGTCGATAAAAATTCGATTTGCTCAAAACAATCAAAGATCATTTCTCGGGTATTGGCCGATTGTCTCAGCTCATGGTTGACCCAGGTTTTTAGATCCAGAGTGTGCGGGTCCCCGATCTCATCCGGTGTCACTATCCACGGCCCGATCGGCCCATGGGTATCGAAGGACTTGCCTAGAGTCAGGGTCTGCGAGCGCGCCTGCCAATCGCGCACGCTCACGTCGTTGACGATCAGATATCCCGCGATCACGTCCGACGCCCGCTCTTTGGGCACATGGCGGCAACGGCGGCCGATCACGAAACCGAGCTCACCCTCGTAGTCGAGCTTATCGGAAACGCGCGGTTTGTGTATGCAGTCGTAAGGACCGTTGACACAAGTGGTTTGCTTGTTGAAAAAGACTGGAAATTCGGGTGGCTTCAGCTCCGTCTCTCGGATGTGGTCGAGGTAGTTGAGGCCTATGGCGAGAAACTTCCCTGGTCGTAACACGGGGGCTCTCAAATGCACCTCGCAGAGCGGGATGCGGTGGGCTTTGGAGTCCGCGAGGACCTTGAGCGCGTGCAACGCCGGCTGGCCTGCCGCGATAAGTGCTATCATTTCTTGCGGCACCGGGGCGTGGCGCCCATCCACCACCTCGTCGTCTGCGACCACGCCGATCCGGGTGTCCCGCAAGTGAGTGAAGGTCACGAGTTTCATGTCTACGCTCTCTCGGAATGATTCATATCCTAGCCAGCATCGACTCCAATAGGCGGTAAGGCAGAATATGCTTCAACGCGGCGAAAACATAGCTTGGGAAAGTCACATAGTAATGCGGCCGCGGACGCCGGCTCTCTAACACTGGGATCACGCGCGCGAGCACCGCATCCGGAGGCAGGGTAAATGGCACTTGCGGGGCCTTTGGCAGCGAGACGCTCTAGGAGCTTGTGATAGGCTTCTCTGTGCGCGCTCGCGTTCGGGTCGACATGGCGCAGAAAGGCTTGCTGCGCAATTGGCCACCCGGTGATCAAAATCGCCTCGTCTTACATTTGATTGCCTTTCGAAATGGGTGCTCAAAACACTTTTGCGGTGGCGAGAGAGGAGGGTGCGCGCCAAAACACAAGATGCTGTTACAATGAGGTTGAGGGGAAAAGTCTGGGGAGCTTCGAATGTCATACCCCTCCATTGTAAACGCGTTGGGCAAAAGTTTGGCCAGGATAAGAATATAAAACAGGCTTTTTACCCTTGCTCAAGCCATTGTTGTCACGCGGCCCTCGCAGCGTTTGCGGCATCGGGCGCATCACGCTTGTTCTCACGTGCGCATGGGCGTTTACCGCCGACGAGGGTTTTGCGGCGGAAACCCTCTGGAGCCTATGTCCTGCCGAGCCGGCATTGCCCGAAAAACCCCTTGCCGACGCCAAGCAGCGGGAACCGGGCAGCATCGCGGTTAACGCGGATGACGCAGAAGTAGTGGAGGAAGGGGTGTCCACGTTCAGCGGGAACGTACAGGTATCGCAGTTTGACCAGGCGATGCAGGCCAGCCGGGTGAGCTATGACCAGAAACAGGACGTGATCACGGCAAGTGGAAACGTGCGCTATTGGGACAATACGCTCTTTTGGACGGGGGAGAAGGCGAGCTTAGAACGACCTAAAGACCTCGCCCGAGGTGAGCAGGGGCGCTATCGCTTGCTCAATATGCGCGGACGCGGCGCCGCGCGCTTGATCAACGTCGAAACCAAAAATGACATCACCCGCCTGGAAGACGTGGACTACACAACCTGCCCTGGCGAAATCCCGGCGTGGAAGCTCGCGGCCAAGGACATAAAGCTTGACCACGATGCCGACAGGGGTCGTGCTTGGCATATCTTTTTGCGCGTGCGCGATGTCCCGGTGCTGTATCTTCCCTACCTGACTTTCCCGATCAGCGACAAGCGCAAGAGCGGTTTTCTGCCGCCCACGTTCGGCAGCAGCTCGAACTCCGGAGCGGATTTGGAGATCCCCTATTATTGGAATATAGCCCCCAACCAAGATGCGACGTTCACCCCCAGGATATTGAGCGATCGGGGTGTCGTGCTGGGGGCGCAATACCGCTATCTGACCCATTCCGGCGATGGGCGATTCGACCTGGATCTCCTGCCCGGCGACAATAAGCGCGAGGGTGACGATCGCGCCGCCGCCGGCGTAAAGCTAAACCAGCGCTTCGCGAGAGACCGCGGCACGGCCACAGTGGACTACAATTGGGTATCGGACAAGGAATATGTGGAGGATTTTGGCACCAGTCTGAGCCTCACTAGCGAGCGTTTTCTGCTACAAAGGGGGACCGCATCCTACGCCGGAGGGACGTGGAGCTTGTTCGGCCAAGTGCTTAATTACCAAAGCATAGACGAAAGCCTCTCGAGTGCGGATGACGAACCCTACAAAATCCTGCCGCAGGTCGTGTTCGGTTACAGCCCCTTTGGCGGAAACCGGCGCCTTAACGCCCACCTTGTGGCCGATACCACCTACTTTGAGCGCGAAGACAGCGTTGAGCGGGAAGACAACGTGACCGGCGCGCGCCTCGATCTGGCTCCGGTGCTCAGCTTCCCCATGCGTTCGGCGGGCACTTTCTTGGTGCCGAGTCTCAAGGTCCGTCATACCCAGTATTTTCTGGACGATCCGCAACAGCGGTTTAACGATCGAATCGAGCGCACCCTGCCTCTTTTCAGCATCGACAGCGGGCTTACCCTAGAGCGCGACTTTCGCTTTGGTCGGAGGGGCCTGTTGCACACTGTGGAGCCCCGCTTGTTTTACCTTTATGTTCCGAAGACTGGGCAAGGAGACATCCCGGTGTTTGATGCCGGAGAATACGATATCTCCTATTTCAACCTGTTCCGAGATAATCGCTTTACTGGTCTTGACCGTGTCGGTGATGCCAATCAGTTCTCGTTGGGCTTGACCTCGCGCTTTGTAGAGCGTAATACCGGATGGGAGTATTTTCGCGCCAGTATTGGCCAGCAATATTTTCTGAGAGACCGGGAGGTGCAACTGCTGTCGGGCCCGGCGATCGAGGATAACACCGTCTCCCCCCTCAGCGTGGAATTCGCCACCAGGCTCCCTTCGGGCTGGAGCGCCATCTATGATCTACAATGGGATCCCGCGGATGGGGAAACAGAGAAAAGCGCAGTGAGGATCCGCTACCAGCCCGAAGAGGGCAAAATCGTAAACGCAGCTTACCGGTTTCGTGATCAATCCGATCGTGGCGAATTTGACCTCGAGCAAACCGACGTTTCGGCGCGCTGGCCGATCACGCCCAACTGGAGCATCCTTGGCCGCTGGAATTTTTCTTTGGCGAGCTCGGAGACGCTGGAGGCCGTAGCCGGCGTGGAGTACAACAATTGCTGCTGGGGGGTGAGGGCCGTGTTTCGGCGCTTTCTGCGCAACACTGAAAGGGAATTCGACAACGCGTTTTTTGTCCAAATCGAACTAAAAGGGCTCGCTGGGCTGGGGAGCGGCACCACCACCTTCCTCAAGAGAAGCATTCCGGGGTATGAAAATGAATTCTAAAGTGCAACTATCAAAGCGTGCTTGTTACCTTTGCGGCGCCATCCTACTAGTCGGCCCTGTCGAGGGCGCTATCCCTATCGACGAGATCGTCGCCGTCGTCAATGGCGATTGCGTGCTCGCGAGCGAGCTGCAGCGGGACACGAGGCGCATCGCAGAGGAGCTGCGCCAGCGAGGCAGCAGCCCGCCATCCCCTTCGGTGTTGAAACGGCAAGTCTTGGACCGTTTGGTCTTGAAGAAAATTCAACTTGAGGTGGCGCTTCGCGCCGGGCTGCAGGTGGATAATGCGACTCTAGACAAGGCCGTGGCCAATATCGCAGCGGACAACGGGTTGTCGCTACCACAGTTTCGCGCCATACTGGAGCGCGATGGCTATAATTTTAGCCAGTTTAAACGCGATGTGCGGGATGAGATCCTGATCACCAAGCTGCGTCAACGCGAGATCGACGAGCGAGTACAGATCACCGATATCGAGATAGATGACTTCCTCGCCACACAACAGCAGCAAGGCGGTAAGGAGAGCGAATACCACTTAGCCCATATTTTGGTTGCGCTTCCCGAAGGTGCTGGCGAAGAAAACGTTGAGGAGACGCGCCAGAATGCAGGTGAGGTGCTAGCCCGACTTCGCGCCGGCGCGGATTTCCAGCAAGCCGCGCTGTCCGCATCCGATGACCAACAAGCCTTGGAGGGAGGAGATCTGGGGTGGCTTACAGTGACTAACATACCTTCCTTGTTCGCGGATAAAGTGGACGGGCTCCATAAGGGCGACATCAGCGAGTTGATACAGAGTCCGAGCGGATTCCACATCATCAAGCTGATGGACCTACGCCGCGATGAAACGCATATGATCCAACAAACAAAGGCCCGCCATATTTTGATCAAACCAAACGAGCTGGTCTCCAAGAAAGACGCTAATACACGGTTGTCGCAGTTGCGGCTGCGCTTAATAGGCGGAGAAAACTTCGCGGAGCTCGCGCGCTCGCATTCAGACGACCGTGCCTCGTCCGCGAACGGCGGAGAACTGGGATGGGTCAACGCAGGCGATTTAGTGCCCCGGTTCGAAGAGGTAATGAACCGCCTGCAAGCGGCGGACATCAGCCAACCCTTTGAAACCGAGTTTGGTTGGCACATCGTGCAGGTATTGGAGCGTCGCGACTACGACGGTACAGAAGAGGTACGCCGCGCGGACGCCAAGGCAGCCATCCGCAAACGCAAGATCGAAGAGGAACACGAGATCTGGCTGCGTCGACTCCGAGATGAAGCCTACGTGGAGTACCGCATCGATTCAGAGTAATGGCCTGCGCGTCGCGCTGACTTTAGGAGAACCTGCCGGGATAGGGCCCGAGTTGGTGATCAAAGCGGCGCAGCGTCGCTTTGACGCCGAGCTGGTTGCCATCGGTGACCGGGATCTGCTTACCCAACGCGCGCAGCAAATAGGGTTGCCCATTCGCTTAAGCGCGTTTTCGCGCACCCACCCGCCGAAAATACCTAAACCGGGTCGACTGGCCGTGATCCCCGTGCCTCTGTCGAAACCAGTGTGCTGTGGTGTTGTGGAGACGGGAAATGCTGGGTCTTTGCTGAAAGCCTTGGATATCGCATGTCGTGGATGCCTGGAAAACACCTTTCATGCCATGGTCACGGGCCCGATCCACAAAGGCGTGATCAATGACGCCGGGATCCCTTTCACAGGGCACACCGAATATCTGGCGCGGTTTACCCAAACACCTCACCCCGTGATGATGTTGGCAACCGATACGCTGCGGGTGGCTTTGCTCACCACCCATGTGCCTCTGTCCCGCGTTTGTTCGCTGATCACTGCCGAGGGTCTAAAGCGCACGGTGGGAGTGCTGGTGCGTGAGCTCGCGCGGCGATTTGACATCGCACGGCCGCGCATTGCCGTGTGCGGGCTCAACCCCCACGCCGGTGAAGGAGGTCATATTGGCAATGAGGAGGAAACCATCATCCGACCGGCTCTGGAGGACCTCAGAGCCGAAGGGATCCGAGTTCACGGACCTTTGCCAGCAGACACGGCCTTCTTGCCGCAGTTCTTGGACCAATGTGACTGTGTCCTGACTATGTACCACGATCAAGGCCTGCCCGTGCTAAAGCACCAGGATTTCAACACGGCTGTGAACATCACCCTGGGTTTGCCCATCATCCGCACCTCACCCGACCACGGAACAGCGCTGGATCTCGCTGGCAGCGGAACCGCAGACGAAGAAAGCCTCTGTTGTGCGATCCAAACAGCAATAACCATGGCGTGGGCGGAAAACCGGGCGTCACAAAGATCCCATGCCGAGAGCCGTTCGGGGTAAACACTCCCGCCCCCGGCTCGGGCAACATTTCCTGCAAGATCTGGGTGTAGTAGAACGCATGGTGGCGACTATCGCGCCCGTTGCCGGTGAGCGCATGGTGGAAATAGGACCCGGTACCGGCGTACTGACCCGCCCGCTACTGAAGCGTTTGGGAAAGCTGCATGCGATCGAGTTGGACCGCACACTCATCCAGCGTTTGCTCGCTGAGTTTCGCCAGGGATCGGGGCTCGAGATCCACGACACTGATGCGCTGCGATTCGATTACTGTGAGGTGGCCCACGCGGAGGGCGGAAAATTGCGGATCGTCGGAAATTTGCCTTATTCCATCTCAACTCAACTGCTGCTGCGACTCATTGCTTGCGCAGACTGCGTGATCGACATGGTGTTCATGTTGCAGAAAGAAGTTGCGGAACGGATCGTGGCCAGGCCTGGAACGCGAGCATACGGCCGGCTCAGCGTCCTGGTGCAATACCGCTGCGAGGCCGAATTGTTGTTTTACATCGGCCCTGATGCGTTTAATCCACCCCCTCGCGTGGACTCTGCCGTGATCCGCTTGTCTCCCAAACCGCCGCTATTAGGTGAGCCTGCGGAGCGCATTTTTCGGGAGCTTGTCGCCCGCGCTTTTGCGGGCAGGCGCAAGACACTGCGCAACGCCTTCAGGGGATTACTGAGCGAAAATCACTTCGACAGGGTCTCACTCAAACCCGGCTCGCGACCGGAGCAGCTCAGTCTAGATCAGTTTATGCAGCTGGCGCGGATATTGCCCACAAGCGACTCTTGCAGCAAGAACTAGTTTGACAAGGGTGCCGACGGACTACAGAATAAGATTCATGAGGCATTATTCGTGTGTCGCAGGTTCGAATTCTCTGGGGCCTACCGATTTAAGACAAGCGGGAGTCCTCCTTGCGTGAAAACCATTTTTTTTACTGAGTACCAGAAACTCTGTTCTCTATTAGGCGCATGGATCGGAAAGCACACCGCAACGCGCTTCAACCTGGTTACCGGCTCCATTGGTACGAACTAAATAAATCCCTGGGGCGAGGTTGTTTTGGCATCACATACCTAGCTCGGGACCTTAACCTCGCCCAGCTTGTTGCAATAAAGGAGTACCTTCCAGTAGAGCTCGCGTTAAGAGACGTCGATCTCTCGGTATGCCCGCTGTCGGAGCATTTATCCGGCGCTTACCAACAGGGCCTGCAGCGATTCATCCGCGAGGCGCGTACTTTGGCCCGGTTTGACCACCCGAGTATCGTGCGTGTGCTGTCTGTATTCGAGGGGAACGGGACCGCTTATATGGTGATGAGTTACGAGGAAGGCGAAAGCCTGGACAATCTGCTTAGCCAAGGCAAACGTTTTAGCGAAGCGGAGCTGAAAGGCATCGTATTGCCGATATTAGAGGGTCTTGCCGATGTCCACCAAGGTGGCTTCATTCACCGTGACATCAAACCAGCGAACCTCTTTATCCGCAAGAGGGATGGCAGCCCCGTGCTATTGGACTTCGGATCGGCTCGGCAGACCTTGCAGGGAGAAACCCGCTCACTCACCAGTGTCGTCTCTCCGGGGTATGCGCCGTTCGAGCAGTATTCGAGTAACGGAGAAAAGCAGGGGCCGTGGACTGATATATACGGTCTGGGGGCGACCCTTTATCGCGCGGTCGTCGGCGTATCGCCGACCGATGCGATCGCCAGGAGTGAGGCACTCTTAAAGACTTCGCGTGATTCAGTGGTAAGCGCGACAGAAGCCGCAGGAGGTGGGTATTATTCCAGGGAATTTTTGAGAGCCATTGATCACGCGATTCGCTTCGACGAACGGGAACGGCCTAAGAGCGTTACCCAATGGGCCTGGGAACTGCGAGGGGAACGCGACCCGCCGGAAACGCTCTCTGAGCTTCCCAGGATCATGAATCCAGACGCGAAAATGGAGGCACCCACCCTTGTGGTGACCGGCGGTTTATTGGAGCCAAACACGCGATCGTTTAATCCAATTCGCGTGGCCTTGGTGTTGCTGTTTGCTGCTGGTGCCGCCGGGACGGCTTGGCACTACGGCTTAGTGGAGATCCCGAAGAGGGATGCGGTTTTTTCTGAGGCGGAGATCGCTGAGAAGACTCTGCCGGCTAGGATGAATCCGGTTAAGCCACCGCGGTCAGAAAAAGAGGTCTCAGCGGTTGCCGTGCAGTCAGCTTCAACAGAGGAGCGAGTGGCTGAGCTCTTGCGCCTAGCACGCCGAGACCTTCATGAACTGCGGCTCACTAACGCTAAAGGGGACGGCGCGTTAGAGCGCTTTCGCGCAGTGCTCGATCTCGAGCCAAAGAACCCTGCCGCGAATGAGGGGATCCAGCATATCGTCAAACGCTACCTCGCCATGGCCACCACAGCGATGGATAAGGGCGCAGTGCTGGAAGCGAAACGATACCTCGCGAAGGCGGCGAAAATAGATCCCACCGCCGGTGGGTTGTTAGAGATCCAGAAACGTTTGGATGTGGTGAAAAATAACGTGCTGTATCGTCCGGTACCGCGCCCCATCGCGCCATCTCCCGAACGGCTACATCCGTCTGCGGAACCCCCGGTTGAGGATATCACGCCCTTGCTAACGCGAGCCTCCAATGCCTTGAGCTCTGGGCGGTTATTCGGACCCCCGGGCGAAAACGCCGTTGAACTGTATCGGCGGGCGAAGCGACTCTATCCGCAGAGCGGGGCGGTGAAAAAAGGGCTGGTCGATTTGGGCAATAAGCTGCTCGAGCTCGCCGACCAAGCCTCGTATAGAGGAAATTTCGCGCAAGCCGAGGTTTACTTGGACGAGGCAGAAGCATTACTGCCCCACAAGCCGGAAATCCGATCTGCCCGATGGTATGTGGCAGAACGTAGGGCGTCAAGAGAACGCGCGGCCGTGCGTGCAAAGACCTACCAGCGCCGAGGGCAGGAAGATAAGCTTTGAAACATGGCGATTTTTCAGCGTCAAAGAGAGCGTGCGCCGTTTTGGTGCGATGCCATGTGTTTCTCCCATACCGCTTTGGGGAGCCCGCCGTTCTTGGTGTGTATAGCGATGCGAAATGCCGCATAACCGGGTTGGACCACCTGCTTGAGCGCCATTCCCAGAACGCGCCCGCGATACGGCGGCGTTTCATGCCTGGGATTACGAGATTGCGTGGTGAGATCGTTCGGGGAGGTCCGAACATGAATGAGGGTTCTCCCATAGTGTTTTATTTATTGACAGATGTGTGCTTTATTCAATAGGGCACTTCGATTAATTCGAAGTGCCCAGCGGCATAGGGATATGCCGCACACGTTTAAACAGGCAACGGTTTGGAACATGAAGCAAAGCAAAAATCGCATGTTCGCTTTGCGACTCGCAAAGATTCCACGGATGGAATTTTTCGAAGTGCCCAGTTAGAAACCAGCGCCAAAAGGGTTAACGGATATGTGCGGAATCGTCGGTGGCATCGCTGAACGGGACGTCGTCCCTATTTTGTTAGAAGGATTGAAACGCTTGGAATATCGCGGCTACGACTCTGCCGGCGTTGCCGTGATCGATAAGCAAACAAAACTCGAACGCGTTCGCGTAGTGGGGAAAGTCAGCGGCTTAGAAGACGCCCTAAAGGAGCGTAGGATATCCGGCGCTCTGGGTATCGCCCATACCCGATGGGCGACCCACGGGAAACCAAGCGCTAGTAACGCGCACCCACACATATGCCGGGACCGGGTGGCTTTGGTGCATAACGGGATCATAGAGAACCACGAGCAGCTGCGCCGACAGCAGCAGAAACAAGGTTACGAATTCACCTCGGAAACGGACACCGAAGTTGTCGTCCATCAAGTCTATGACCATCTCGAGTGCGGAAAGGATCTATTACGCGCCGTAATGGACACCACCGGAGAATTGGAAGGCGCGTATGCGCTTGGTGTAACCAGTCGTACAGAGCCGCAGCGCTTGATTGTCGCCCGGCGGGGCAGCCCGTTGGTGATCGGCGTTGGCATCGGAGAACATTTTGTTGCCTCTGACGTATTTGCGTTGCTGCCGGTAACTCAGCGTTTCCTGATTCTAGAGGACGGTGATGTAGCCGATGTGCGCAGAGACAAGGTCACGATCTATAACGCTAAGGGTCAGGAGGTTCAACGTCGGGTTAAGGTATCGCAATTGGCTGCCGATGCCGCCGATAAATCTGGCTATCGCCACTACATGCAAAAGGAAATATTCACCCAAGCCCGTGCCGTAGCGGAGACGTTGGAAGGGAGAATTCGAGACGGAAAGGTGATGGATGACGCTTTTGGTCTAGAAGCGACCAGCCTTTTGCCCGCTATTGATACTGTACAAATAGTCGCCTGTGGCACCAGTTACCATGCAGGATTGGTAGCACGGTATTGGATGGAATCGGTGGCGGGCGTGCACTGTAGTGTGGAGGTTGCCAGTGAATTTCGGCACAGAAACCCCATCGTGCGAGACGGCACGCTTTTTGTCACCATCTCGCAGTCGGGTGAGACCGCAGACACCTTAGCGGCGTTGCGGGAGGCGAAGCACTGGGGATATAGATATACTCTGGCGATCTGCAATGTCGCAGAGAGTTCGCTGACGCGGGACTCGGATCTGGTGTTTATGACCCGAGCTGGTCCTGAAATCGGCGTGGCGTCGACTAAGGCCTTCACCACGCAACTGGTTGCATTAATGCTGTTAGTTATCATCCTGGGGCGGGGCCACGGGTTATCGCCAGAGCGGGAAAAGGCGCTGGTACGACAGCTGGAAACGCTACCCGGCAAGCTGAATGCCGTGCTAGAGCTTAACGATCAGATTCAGCGCTTATCCGAGCAATTCGCTCATAAGCACCATGCCCTCTACCTTGGTCGGGGCGCTCTCTATCCCATCGCCATGGAGGGCGCGTTAAAACTAAAAGAGATCTCCTATATCCACGCGGAAGCGTATCCTGCTGGTGAACTAAAGCACGGGCCCTTGGCTCTGGTCGACGAAGACATGCCGGTGATTGCCGTGGCGCCGAACAACGAGCTTTTGGAGAAATTAAAATCAAACTTGGAAGAAGTTCGGGCGCGCAGTGGGAAATTGTTTATCTTTGCGGATCCCCGTTCTCGGGTGGAACCGTCAAAAAGCATTAGAGTGTTAGAGGTGGCTGCGGTCGAAAACCTTATAGCACCCATTATTTACACGGTGCCGCTGCAACTTCTAGCCTACCATGTGGCGGTACTAAAGGGCGCGGATGTAGATCAACCCCGCAACCTTGCGAAGTCGGTCACGGTAGAATAAAAAAGAGCCTCCTCCGCAGAATTTGTGGGTACTGATCTGAGGCGTATTTATGCATCTGATTCATTACTTGGAATAAAGTTACGTTCTATAGGTCCGAAATTTTGGGCATCAAAAAATCTGTTGGGCTGTGGGTATGTGGGCAACAGGGAAGTTGTCCATATATCCACAGCCAGAGCCTGTAGGACTTGCGTCAGAATCGTTGTTTTCCTCAGACGCCCTTAACTCCATGGGGTCTA
>JBOIEG010000115.1:0-19766 GCA_050740915.1 Gammaproteobacteria bacterium
AGCGAAGGAAGGTCGCGTTCCGCCGGAGCGCAGGAACCGCAGTGTATATTGAAATACATGAGGATTCCGAGCACCGCCGGAACGCGAGATCCCGAGCGCAGTAGGTTTTTTCACAAACTCTGAGACGACAGTGACACTACCATTGCGCGCCCAAATCTTGTTTACGATGATGTCCCCGTCTTCGGTTCGGAAGAGCTGTGCGTATTTCGTCTGCGCGCCGTCAATGGACTCACGCTCGTAAGCGCCTTCACCCCAGAGCTTTACGCCAACCTGCCGATAAGTTGTGCCTGGGAACGGCGTTTCACCCCGCGCCACAGGGGAAACCATCTCCCCCAGCCGCACCTTTGGCCAAGCCGTCATCGCGGCCCCTCGTCGAAGGGCAGAACCCGCACGCGTGCACGGGCCGGGTCCACAGTGACCAGGGCACCCCTACCTAAATCGTCCTCGAATCGCCGCAGTGCAAGCGCCACCGTGGGCCCTCAGGCGGTTTAGGCTATGTCCTGAGCACGGACCTGGAGAACGCGGGGGCCTTCCGCTTGGGTCAGGACCAGGAGCATTCCAAGATCCAAATCATGGGTAAAAACGACCTGGCCATTCTCTTTGGCCCAGGCCACGAGAGTGGCATCGCTCGCGCGTGGGTCGCCCACAGCGGACCAGTGCACCGCCTCGAAACCGGCGGACAGAAGCACATCCACCCAAACGGGGAAAAGATTCATGTCCACCAGCACCTTCATCCCGGGTGCAGGGGTACTTCGCGTTCCTCCACCCGCCAGGCGGCGAATTCGAGCGCCTGCCGGATATCAGCCTCTTCCAGGTAGGGATAGAGTTGTAGGATCTGGGCATGCGAATGCCCCGCTGCCACCAGGCCGACGACGGTGCCAACTGTAACCCGCAGGCCACGGATGCAGGGCCGTCCACCCAGGATAGCGAGGTTGAAGGTGATGCGATCGAGCGGTTTCATGATTCTAAGTCTGCCACTTTCACAACAGGTAATCTACGCGCCTGGGCGGCTTGCGGATAAACCCCTTGCCTACCGGCACGATGCGCCCGTCGGTAATGGTCCGCTGCTCCGCGATGGAGTGAGGATCATTATCCCAACCTGCGGCTTGCAGTTTAGGGACGACGTACTTCCGGTAGGTATCGGCTTCGGTGAGCATTCATTTTGCCGGGTAGCCCGGGATCTCTGTTCCTCATCTCATCTGGAGTGTAGCAACCATCTTGCTCACGTTCACAACACGCCAGGTAGTCGGGCGTCTCCGGCGTCTACCATGGCTCGCCACTATGGCATTTAGCGTTCCATCCACAAGAGATGTATCGATCACGGAGGGATTTCAGGATTTTTCGCGTAGCGTTTCTCGTGTGTTCCACCCGTATAATCTTGCTTAAGACTCGCCTCGAGGATTTCCAGCAACTCCGATAAAGCACGCAAACGCGTTTCACCATCCGGCATGGCCTTGACGATGCGCAGTTTTTCTCCGCGTTCGAGGCGGTATTCCTGGGGACTGGTTTGCACCAGCTCGATCACCGTCCCGGGATCGATGTTCGGCTCATCTGCAAACTGCACGCGGCCACCCTGTGCCCCGAATTCGATGCGCCGGACCCCAAGCCGGGCGGCTCGCAGCTTGAGCCCGGTGATGCGAAACAGGTTATCCGCGAATGGCGGCAACATCCCGAATCTATCGACCACTTCCTCTTTCAGATCTGCGAGGTCCTGCGGGTCCTTGACGCTGCCGATCCGCTTATAGAACGTCAGGCGCATGTGCACATCCGGCAAGTAGTCCTCGGGCAACAAGGCAGGTAAACGCAAATCCACTTCCGTGTCGCGATCCGCCGGCCGCTCCAGATCCGGTAGCTGACCGCTTCGCAAAGCGCACACCGCGCGTTCCAGTAGCTCCGTGTACAGAGCGAAACCGATAGCCTGAATGTGCCCGCTTTGCTCCTCGCCCAGGATCTCTCCAGCACCCCGGATCTCAAGATCATGGGCGGCGATAGTGAACCCAATGCCCAACTCCTCCATGGACTCGATGGCTTCCAAACGCCGCTTAGCGTCCCCGGCCAAGCCCCTGATAGAGGGCACTAAGAGATACGCATAAGCGCGGTGATGCGAGCGGCCGACCCGCCCGCGCAATTGATAGAGCTGCGCCAGCCCGAACTTATCGGCTCGGTTCACCACTAGGGTATTAGCGCTGGGAACATCGATACCGCTTTCGATGATGGTCGTACAAACCAAGACGTTGAAGCGGCCCTGATAAAAATCGAGCATTACCCGCTCGAGCTCACGTTCAAGCATCTGGCCGTGTGCGATGCGAATGGTTGCTTCCGGCACTAAGGAGGCGACTTTCTTTGCGATACGCTCTATGGTCTTTACCTCGTTGTGCAGAAAATAGACTTGCCCGCCCCGACTCACCTCGCGCCACAGCGCTTCCCGCAGCAGGTTGTCATCCCATTCTCGAACAAAGGTCTTGACCGCCAGCCGCCTCGCCGGGGGTGTGGCGATAAGCGACAGCTCTCTCACTCCCGACAGGGCCATGTTCAGGGAACGGGGAATAGGGGTCGCCGTAAGTGTGAGGATATCCACTTGCGCGCGCAGCGCCTTGAGGAGTTCCTTCTGGCGCACGCCAAAGCGGTGTTCTTCGTCGATGACAAGCAATCCCAGGCGTTTGAAACCGATGTCCTGCTGCAACAGCTTGTGGGTGCCGATGACGATGTCTACCGTGCCGTCTCTAATCCCCTGAATGACCGGTTGTTGTTCGGACTTATTAAGAAAACGCGATAACCGCTCGACCCGAACGGGCCAGTCGGAAAAGCGGTCTCTAAAGGTCTGGAAGTGTTGCTGCGCCAGCAAGGTGGTGGGAACCAATACAGCCACCTGCTGGCCGTTGTTGATGGCCACGAATGTCGCCCTTAGCGCCACTTCCGTCTTTCCGAACCCGGCATCGCCACAAACCAAGCGATCCATGGGTGGCTCGGCCCGCATGTCCTGCAATACGGTTGCAATAGCCGCCTCCTGGTCCGGCGTCTCTTCAAACGGGAACCCCTGCACGAAGCCCGCATAGGCATCCTGATCGATGAGAAAAGAATTCCCCGTGCGAGCGGCTCGTCGGGAATGGATTTCCAACAACTCCGCAGCCACATCACGAATACGCTTTGCCGCCTTCTCCCGCGCGCGCTGCCACTGGCCGCTCCCGAGCTTATGCAAGGGCGCGTGATCGGGATCTACGCCGCTATAGCGAGTGAGGAGATGTAACGAGGAGATAGGGAGGTAAAGCTTGTCTCCATCCGCGTAGTCGAGTTGGAGGTATTCCGCCAACACCCCCCCGGTTTCCAGGGAGACTAATCCCCCATAGCGACCAACGCCGTGTTCCTCATGCACCACCGGCGCGCCGGGGTGCAAGGCGGTGAGGTCGCGCAGCAGCGCCTCTGGATCGCGTCCTCTGCGTCGCCGTCGGCGCTGTGCAGCGCGATCCCCGAAAAGCTGGGCTTCCGTAATCACCGCGAGCGTGGGCTGCTCCACCAAAGCGCCTTCGTCGAGCGGCATGACTGCGACGCAAAGCCGCGGATCCTGAGTGAGAAACTCGTGCCAGCCGGAGACCTGCTGCGGCCTCAGTCCATGCCGAGAAAGAAGCTCCAGTAGGGTCTCGCGTCTGCCCTTGGTTTCCGCCACCAACAACACCCGCCCGGCATAGGTATCCAAAAACCGCTTCAGCACCGCCAAAGGATCTTGGGCTCGGGCATCCACCGGGATCTGGGGTGGCAACCGGGTTAAAAATACGCGCTGGGCTGAGTTTTCCTGCACCCCGCTCAGGCGGACCACGGGGTGCTGGACGATACGCGGGAGAAGCTCACCCGGGGAGGAGAACAAAGCATGCGGCTCCAGCAGCGGGCGCTCTGGGTCGTGACAACGGGACCGGTAGCGCGCCTGGATCTCTTCCCAGAACCTTTCCATCGCGGGCTCGACGCCTTCATCGAGGACCATTACCGTGTCTTCGGATAAGTAGTCGAAAAACGTCGCGGTCTGCTCGAAAAACAAGGGCAAATAACTCTCCACACCCGCCGGCGCGAGAGCGACACTGACATCCCGATAGACGGGCGAATCCATCGGCCGCCCGCTAAAGCGCACGCGCCAGGCGGCACGGAACCGAGCAATGCCCTCTTTCGTCAGCGGAAACTCGTGAGCGGGCAACATGCGCACCTGTGGGACCACTTCCTGGGAGCGCTGCGTCTCCGGATCAAACGCCCGGATGCTGTCGATTTCATCGTCCAGTAAATCGATTCGGTAAGGCACCTCTCCGCCCATGGGAAAAACATCCAATAACGAGCCTCTGGCAGCAAAGTCTCCATGCTCTGCGACTTCTGGGACACAACGATATCCCGAAGACTCAAGCTCCCTGCGGAACGCCTCTCTGTTGATAGCTTGCCCGGCTTCAAGCAGCAGTGAGTTGGAACGGATGTAGCTCGGTGGCGCAAGTTGCTGCATCACGGTCTGCACCGAGACCACAACGATACCGCGATGTATGCTGGGTATGATGCTCAGTGTCGCTAAGCGCTCGGACACGATATTGTGATAGGGGGAAAAATGGTCGTAGGGCGATACCTCCCAGCCGGGAAAAGCGCGGATCACGAGATCCTGTTCTCCCGCATGATAAAAGCACAATTGCTCCTGGAGCCGATTGGCGCGCAGAGTATCTTGCGTAATAACAACGATCGAGCCCCTGGCCCGGCCCGCGGCTGCGATAAGGGCTAAAGCCTTCGCGCTGCCGTAGAGATGCGCCCACGATTGCTGCTCGCCCCAAACTTCCGGAAACCGGGCCGCTAAAGGACTGATCCCGCCTCCGCTGTCACTGCCAGCCCCTGCTTGGGGGGCGAGTGCTATCTGAGTTGCAGATCCCGTCTTACCCACCTTGGCCTCCCTCAGAGCTTGTGAAAAATCGTCGCGAGCGCAGGGAGGTCGCGTTCCGCCGGAGCGCAGGAGCGTTTCGCCTGGAGCGAAACGGCGCGCAAGCCCCGCAGGGGCGAGTCTCAAGGATGAGACGAGCAACCGGGGTGTATATTGAAATACCTGGGGATCCCGAACACCGCCGGAACGCGAGATCCCGAGCGCAGTAGATTTTTTCACAAGCTCTCACTCTCCCCCGATACCGCGAATGCGCCGCATGGTCGCCCAATAACGACAACCCGGGCATTGCCAGTGCAAAGATCGGCCACTGAACCCACAGTGGCGGCATTTATAAAGTGCCCGCCCATCGAGCAAGCGATCGGTAAACGCTTTCAACAACATCAAGTCGTCGCGGGCACCGTCGTCTGCCTCTTCTAGGGCGTAGTGGATCATGCGGCTTAGCCCACGCAAGGAGGGAGTATCACGCAGAGTATTGTTGAGATAATCGATGGCCTGTCGCCTGCCACTGCGCTGCGCGAGTAGCTCGGCTAACACAAGCACCGGTGTGACCCCCCGCCGCCTTTGGGACAAGCGTTCGAGATAGTCGACGAACGCATCCAGCCTGTCCAGTTCCCGGTAACACTCCTGCAGCGGATAGATCACCTCGTGTACAAAATCCGGATCCTGCTGCTCGACGCGTTTGTAGGCTTTGATCGCCTTAGCCAATCTCCCCGAGCGTTTGCGCAACTCGGCCTCAAGCATGCTCGCCCTCACGCAGTTTGGATCGGCGGCCAGGGCATCTTTTGTCGACTGTATGGCCGTTCGGATGTCCCCGGCAACGGCCTCGTTTTCCGCTCGCTCGCAGTAAAACTGTGCGATCCGTGTGCTCATGTCGACATCCGAGACGGTGTGCGATTCCAGCGCATAGGCGATCGCCTTGTCCCAATCCTTTTCTTGCTGATAAATATCGACAAGTTTCCCCAGCGCGCGCCCTCGATAACTCCCCGCATGGGTCAATTCATGAAATATTGACTCTGCCCTGTCTAACAGGCCGGATCGCAAGTAATCCAAAGCCAGCTCAAACAGGGCCGCGCTGCGCTGCTCATCGTCCAAGCTCGGCCAAGCAGCCAGGTTTTGATGGATTTGGATCGCGCGACTCACCTCCCCCCGCCGCCTAAACAGATTTCCCAGCGCAAGATGGATTTCCGCCGTGTCACTTTCGAGGTCCAGTAGGCGGGTGAAGACCTCAATGGCCTTGTCCTGTTGCTCGTTGAGCAGGTAACTCAAGCCCTTGAAGTACTCTGGCGCCATTAGCGGGCGTCCCACAGAGGCATTGTTATTGTAGAGGCGCCGCGCCGCCAGCCAGCCGCTCGCTGCAGCGACCGGCAGAAGAAACCAAACCATATTCAAGGTCAGCTCGGGCAACATCATCAGAAAAAAACCATCACCGCGGATGCGCTCCCTCGAACGCATCGAGATGGGGGAGGAAGGGTGGCGTTGCCAGAGCGGATCAGGATCCCCGGCGACTCCCTATAGAGTGTCCCGAAAAATCCAGGTTAACCTTTTCCAACGCGAGCAATTTATTAGAAAATGCCGACAAATCCGGTACTAATCCGGCTGGCTTTGGGCGTTGACCCGTTCGCGAAGCTCCTTGCCTGGTTTGAAATGAGGCACATGCTTCGCGGCTAACGATACCGCATAACCGGACTTTGGATTTCTCCCCACCCGCGGTGGTCGGTAGTGCAGGGAAAAACTGCCGAATCCGCGGATCTCGATACGCTCACCCCTGGATAGGGTTCTAGTCATCTGCTCGAGGATCGTTTTCACCGCCAACTCGACATCGCGGTATCCCAACTGGGACTCCTTGTGTGCCAAGGATTCGATAAGCTCGGATTTGGTCATACTCACCTTGTTTTCTCGCTTTGAGTCTCTGGGCCCCGGCCCGATAAACGGGTAGCTCAACCCTCCTGATTGTTCAACTGGTGTTTTAAGATCTCTCCCAACTTGGTCCCACCCGCGCCTTCGCTGTCGGCGCTGTATTCCTTGATCGCTTTTTCCTCGTCTTCCGCCTCCTTCGCTTTCACCGATAGCGTTAGGATGCGTTTTTTGCGGTCCACCCCGATCACCATGGCTTCCACGTCATCCCCGATCTTCACCAGTTTGCGCGCATCGTCGGCTGGATCTCGCGACAACTCAGAGACACGGATATACCCCTCCACACGATCCGTCAAGGACACTACCACGCTTTTTGGATCCACCTTTTGCGCTTTGCCCTTCACGGAGCTGCCTCTCGGGTGCTCGATTATGTATTGCGACAAGGGATCCTCTTCCAGCTGTTTGACACCCAACGCAATCCGTTCCCGCTCCGCGTCCACCGATAAAACCACCGCCTCGATCGCCTCTCCCTTCTTGTAGTTTCGCACCGCCTCCTCGCCAGAGAGAGACCAGGACAGATCCGATAAGTGCACCAAGCCATCGATGCCGCCTTCCAGTCCGATGAAGATCCCAAAATCAGTGATCGACTTTATCGTCGCCTGAACCCGATCCCCTTTGTTGTGATTGGCGGCAAACGCCTCCCAGGGATTGGGCCTGCATTGTTTCATACCGAGCGACACGCGCCGACGCTCCTCATCGATGTCGAGCACCATCACCTCGACCTCCTGACCGAGATGAACCAACTTCCCCGGATGCACGTTCTTGTTGACCCAATCCATTTCGGAGACGTGGACCAAGCCTTCCACACCCTCTTCTATCTCGACAAAACACCCGTAATCCGCGATGTTGGTCACCTTGCCGAATACCCGAGCGCCAACTGGGCAGCGGCGCGCTAGATCACCCCACGGATCGTCCCCCAGCTGCTTTAAGCCAAGCGACACCCGCATCCGTTCCCGGTCAAACTTAAGCACTTTGACATCGATGTCCGCGCCGAGAGTCAGCACTTCGCTCGGGTGCCTGACCCTTTTCCACGCCACATCGGTGATGTGTAACAGACCATCTATGCCCCCGAGATCGACAAAAGCCCCGTAGTCTGTGAGATTTTTGACGGTGCCTTTTAACACGGCGCCTTCCTTCAAATGCTCCAGCAGGGCTTCTCGATCGGCACTGTTTTCGCTTTCGACTACCGCGCGTCGAGAGACCACGGCATTGTTGCGTTTTTTATCTACCTTGATTACTTTGAACTCGAGCGGTTTTCCTTGTAGATAACTGGTATCACGCACCGGACGCACGTCAACCAGGGAACCGGGCAGAAAGGCACGAATCGTCTTGACATCGACCGTAAACCCACCTTTTACCTTATCGGTTATCACGCCAGTGACCGTGGCGCCTTCTTTGTGCGCCTCCTCCAACTCGCTCCAGGCCTTGGCGCGCTTGGCCTTCTCCCGCGACAGTCGGGTGGCCCCGAACCCGTCTTCGACGGCATCGAGAGCGACATCCACCTCGTCCCCAATGGTGACCTCCAAGTCGCCTTTATCGTCCTGAAACTGCTCCTTCGGGATCTTCGCCTCTGACTTGAAGCCCGCACTCACGATCACCACATCGGGCCGGATATCCAAGACTTTGCCGGTAACAATCGTGCCCGGACGCATTTTCGCCGCTATTTGTGTTTGTTCGAATAACTCCGCAAAACTTTCCGCCATATCAAAACACCCTGCCCTACGATCACAAACTACCCATGCCGTAGTCTCAATAATAATAATGTATAGCCATTGGTTTACCCCCTCAGAGCTTGTGAAAAAATCTGTTGCGCTCGGGATCTCGCGTTCCGGCGGTGCTCGGAATCCTCATGTATTTCAATATACACTCCGGTTCCTGTGCTCCGGCGGAACGCGAGATCCCTTCGCTCACGACGATTTTTTCACAAGCTCTCACGCCAAGCCCCGTTCAGCGATCAGCTGCATTGCCCGCTGCGCGACCGCGTCGATCCCCATTTTCGTGGTGTCGATGATAACGGCGTTAGGTGCCGCCATCAGGGGTGCGACAGCACGTTTGCGGTCGCGTTTATCGCGCTCCGCGATATCCTGGGATAGCCGCCGAAGATTAACATCAATGCCTTTTTCTTTCAACTGCTTATATCTCCTTCCGGCGCGCTCTTCGGGGCTCGCCGTCAGGTATAGCTTGAGTGCGGCGCCCGGAAACACGACCGTACCCATGTCTCGCCCATCGGCTAGCAGCCCCGGCGGCTTTCGGAAAACACGTTGCTTCGCTAGCAATGCCTGCCTCACTTCGGGATATTCCGCGATGCGTGAGGCGGCACTGCCGCATGCCTCCGCTCGTATCGACTCTGTCACATCCTCGCCCCCGACCAGCACCTGGATCTCCTCAAGCGCGAGAAAGCCGATATCGAGACCCTTCGCGAGCTGGGCGAGCTGTCCAGGGTTTTCCAAACACGCCCCTTTCTTTAAGGCCAGGTAGGCCAATCCACGGTATACCGCCCCGCTGTCCAGCAGGTGCCAGCCCAAATAGCGAGCAAGCCGCTGACACAAAGAGCCCTTCCCGGTACCGCTCGGCCCATCCACCGCAATCACAGGCGGGGTGTCTATCTCAGGGGTGGGAGACGACATTCAAACCGACACTGCGCGCGTGTTCCAGAAACTGCGGGTAGGAGGTCGCGATGTTCGCGCAATCCAGTATGTTGATAGGCTCGCTGGAGCGCAACGCGGCCATTGCGAAGGCCATAGCAACGCGGTGATCACCTTGGCTGTCAACGACACCACCCCGTAGTGTCCCACCGTCGATGATCATGCCATCCGCCGTGCTCCGCGCGTGGATACCGAGCGCCCGCAGCCCCTTCGCCATCGCCTCGATGCGATCGCTTTCTTTGACCCGCAACTCGGCTGCCCCGGTTACGATGGTTTGCCCTTCGGCACAAGCGGCGGCAAGGAATAAAGCGGGAAACTCGTCGATCGCAAGCGGCACCCAAAGGGGCTCTACCTGGATTCCATGCAGGCGTGCCCCGCGCACACGGATATCCGCTGTCGGCTCAGCGCCACCACTGCGCTGACTGAGCAAGGTGATATCCGCCCCCATTCGTCGCAAGATTTCGATCACACCCGTTCGCGTGGGATTGACCCCCACGGATCGCAACAGCAAATCCGATCCTGGCGCTATAGCTGCCCCCACCATAAAAAACGCCGCAGAGGAGAGATCGGCGGGCACCTGAACGCTGGTCGCAAATAGCTTCCCCTGTCCTTGAACAGAAACGGCACTCGTTGAGCGGTGCGTGGGATATCCAAACTGCTCAAGCATGCGCTCCGTGTGGTCCCTGGAAGGGGCCGGCTCGATCACCTGCGTTTCGCCACCGGCATACAAGCCAGCCAACAGCAGGCAGGATTTAATCTGCGCGCTCGCGACCGGCATCTGATAACGGATCCCCACCAGTTCCTGTCCGCCGGCGATTCGCATCGGGGGAGTACACGCCGCCCCAGCACACTGCACCTCTGCACCCATGCGCCTGAGAGGTTCCACGATGCGCCCCATGGGGCGCTGCGACAGGGAGGGATCGCCTCTTAGTTCCGAATCAAACCGCTGGCCGGCGAGCAAGCCGGCCATCAGGCGCATAGCGGTACCAGAATTTCCCAGATCCAGGGCCCGAGACGGTGGGCTAAGCCCATGTAACCCAACGCCCTGCACGCTGAGTCGCTCAGGCTCGGTATGCTCTGTTTGCACGCCCATGGCGTTGAACGCGGCGAGGGTAGCCAGAGTATCCTCCCCTTCGAGGAAGCCTCGGATCAGGCTCCTCCCCTCGGCGATGGCGCTCAGCATCAGCGCGCGATGAGAGATGGACTTATCTCCCGGCACCTGCAAGCTCCCGCAAAGCTTGCGACAGGGAACAGCCAAAAGCGTGAGTGATCCGCCGCTCACGGGCGCGCCCCCGGAATAGGCGAACTGGATCCCAGACCACGCTTTCGCCGATCGGCCTCGAATTCGTCCCGCACTTTTTTAGCAGCGCCGAAAACCGCGGTGATACGGTCACTGTCGCCGGATCTGAGCGCGCTGAGCAGCGAAGCGACGTTTTCTCCGAAGCGCTCGCTGATGGTGAGGATAGCGTCCCGATTAGCGAGCACGATGTCATGCCACATGCGCGGATCGCTAGAGGCGATGCGGGTGAAATCGGCAAAGCCCCCGGCGGCTAAGCGGAAGATGTCATCGCATCGGGCTTGAGTGGCCAAGGTCTGCACCAGCACATAGGCGAGCACATGGGGCAGGTGGCTACTCGCGGCAAGGATCAGGTCGTGATCGTCCACACTCATGCGCTCCACGACGGCGCCGGCCGACTCCCACATCGCCGCGACTCGCTGCACCGCCCCGAGATCGGTGTCCGCCAAAGGCGTCAACACCACGCGGTGCCGATCAAAGAGCTGGGCCAAAGAGGCTTCCACCCCGCTGCGCTCGGTACCCGCCACCGGATGAGCGGGTACAAAGCGCGGCCAGTGCCGACCTAAGGTCGCTCGCGCGTCCTGGACCACGCACTGCTTGGCGCTCCCCACATCGGTGATCACGGCTTCATTCGTGAGCGCACGGCTGATCTCGGCAAAGATCGAACCCATGGCACCGAGAGGCACGGCCACCACGACCATATCCGCGCCCGCTACCGCCTCAGCGGCGTTTTTGACATAGGTATCGATCACCCCCAGCTCGATGGCCTTCTCGAGCTCCGGAATATTTATCGAAAAGCCGGTGATACGCGAAACTGCTCCAGCCCGACGCAAGGCGCGTGCAAGCGAGCCGCCGATCAGCCCAACGCCGATCAGCGCCAGATGTTCAATGCCCGCCGAACGCGATCCATCCATTATCGATTTATACCTCACCACGAGCGCCCAAAACCCCCCTTAAAGCCTGCACAAAACGCGTGTTCTCCTGCGCTAAACCGACGGTGACCCGCAGGTAGTGTGGCAAACCGTAATTCGCTACCGGACGCACGATCACTCCCTGCTGAAGCAGGGCTTCAAAGACGGACATGGCGAAGCATCCCGTATCCACGCACACAAAGTTCGCTACCGACGGAATAAAACTCAGGCCAAGTGCGCGAAACGCCTCGGTAAGTTGTTGCAGACCTTGCTTGTTTATCGCCCTGCTCTTCTCCACGTGGACTCGATCAGCGCAAGCCGCCTGCGCCGCCGCGAGCGCAACGCTATTGCAGTTAAACGGCTGTCGCACGCGGTTCATCAACTCCGCGATCACCGGATGAGACACCGCGTAGCCGATCCGCAAGCCAGCTAAACCATGGATTTTAGAGAACGTACGGGTCACAACCAGTTGCGGAAATAGTGCAAGAAGGTTAATCCCATCCGGGTACTTCGGCTCCTCGACATACTCAAAATAGGCCTCATCCAGCACGACGATCACATGCTCCGGCACGGCCGCAAGAAACGCTTTCAGCCGAGCGCGGGTTAGCCAAGTTCCTGTAGGGTTGTTCGGGTTCGCAATAAACACGAGGCGGGTGCGGGCGGTCACCGCCTCTTGCATCGCCGCCAGGTCATGGCCCCAATCTTGGGCTGGGGTAACGACAGAGCGGGCCCCCAGGGCTTGGGTCACTAAGGAATACACGGCGAACGCATGCTGTGAAAACACGACCTCATCCGCGGGGGTGACGAAGGTGCGCGCAACCAGATCCAAGACGTCGTTAGAACCATTGCCTAAGGTGATCTGGCTGGGACTGACCCCAAGGTGAGAGCCCAGTGATTCTCTAAGAGCATACCCGCTGCCGTCAGGATAGCGGGCTATGTTCGGCAAGCTGTTCTCAATCGCTTCTAAGGCGCGGGGGCTAGCACCGAGCGGGTTTTCATTCGAAGCCAATTTGACGACATCGCTCAACTGGCGCTCGCGCTTGAGCTCTTCTATGGGCTTTCCGGGATTATAGGGTGTGAGCTCGCGCACCCCCGGCGCGGCAAGCGCGAAAAAATCACAAGCCATGGCTTTTCAGTATTTGTTCATGCCCATTTATAGTTTGGAAGAGGTCAAAGGACAGCACGCGGATAGGCGCCCAAGATCTTCAGCACCGATGCGTGGCTTCGCAATTCCTCCAGTGCGGCCGCCACCGCCTGCTCTTCGGCATGGCCTTCGACATCCACAAAGAAGGCATACTCCCACAACCCCCGTCTGGAGGGCCTGGACTCAATGCGCATCATGCTGACACCATGGTGAGCAAAGGCTTCCAATGCATGGTAGAGCGCACCGGGTTGGTTAGGCATAGAGAACAGCAACGAGGTTTTGTCTTCGCCGCTCGGAGGCGTGCTACGGTGGCCGATGATGAGAAAACGGGTGGTGTTTTCCGCCTCGTCTTCAATGTTAGAGGCGAGGGAGCAAAGCCCATACAACTCGGCGGCCGACTCCCCGGCGATGGCCGCGGCCCCCGCTTCACCGACGACGCGGTGCGCGGCTTCCGCGTTGCTGTTGACGGCGATGCGCTCGGTGCGGGGAATATTGTAATCCAACCACCGACGGCATTGCGCCAAAGCCTGTTGATGGGCATACACCCGCACGATGTCGCTTAAGGTCCCCCCGCTTGCCAGTAAGTGATGATGGATGCGCAGCTCGACCTCTCCACAGATCTTTAGCGGCGAGTTCATAAACATATCTAAGGTGTGATTGACCACCCCCTCGATCGAATTCTCCACCGGCACGACCCCAAAATGACAATTGCCGGCCTCGACTTCGCGAAACACATCCGCTATGGTGCCCAAAGGCGTGGTCGCCACCGAGTGCCCAAAATGTTTGAGCGCCGCGGTCTGGGTGAAGGTGCCGGCCGGGCCGAGAAAGGCGACATTGAGCCGCTGCTCCAGGGCCAAACAGGCCGACATGATCTCGCGGAACAAGCGCGCCAGTTCTTCATCAGAGAGAGGTCCGTTATTGTGCGCGATGATGCGCCTTAGAACTTGGGCCTCACGCTCCGGCCGGTAATGGGCCTCCAACGATTCCGGGCCCTTGACTGCTGCGATCCGTCTCGCGAGCTGCCCTCGCTCGTTTATCATCTGTAACAGCCGCTCGTCGATCTGATCGATCTGCGCGCGCAGATTTTCTAACTCTGCTGACATGTGAAGCCGCTTACTGCCGTTCTCGCGCCGGCGCTGCGCGCGCGGCATCTAAGCTCCCGTCGGGCACTACCATGGGCGCGCGCTTGACGCGAGCTAAGGCCCAGGATGAGCATCGCCTCCCGGACCTTGGACAAGGCTCTTCGAGCTGATTCATTCTTCCTCATCGCCGTTCACGTCGATGACCCGTTCCATACCTACCAGATGCTCCCCTTCACCCAGATGGATCAAGCGCACGCCCTGGGTGTTTCTGCCGACCTGCGAGATATCAACGGCCGGCGTTCGCACCAACATTCCGCGGTCGCTAATGAGCATGATCTCGTCTTCCTCCCGCACTGTTACCGCTCCTACCAATGCACCATTGCGCGACGAGGTCTGGATCGCGATCACGCCTTGCCCCCCGCGCCCTTGCAGCGGGAACTCCGCTATCGGCGTGCGCTTGCCGTAGCCATTTTCCGTCGCCGTCAGCACATTGCTTTCGGGCTCCACGATCAGCAGCGAAATGACCCGGTTTTTAGGCCCTAAGCGGATCCCCCACACCCCCCGCGCGACCCTTCCCATGGGACGCACGTCGGACTCGTGGAAACAGATCGCCTTGCCCGAGGAGCTGAACAGCATGGCCTGTTGCTCCCCATCAGTCAGCACTACACCCACCAGCCGATCCTCGGGCGGTAGGTCGATGGCGATGATGCCGCTGGCGCGGGGGCGGGAGAAATCCTGCAGCTCGCACTTTTTTACCGTGCCGCGGCTGGTCGCCATCAGGATAAAGCCATCGGCTTCAAAGTTCTTGATGGAAAGCAGCGCTGTGATCCGCTCGTCCTCCTCTAACGGCAGCAGGTTGACCAGGGGTCGTCCTCGCGCTGTGCGTCCTGCCTGTGGGATCTGATATACCTTCAACCAGTACGCCTTTCCAAGGCTGGAGAAAGCGAGCAACATGTCGTGGGTGCTGGCGATAAACAAACGGTCGATGAAGTCCTCCTCCCGCATCACCACCGCCGTTTTGCCCTTGCCGCCGCGCTTTTGCGCGCGGTATTCGCTCGCCGGTTGCGATTTGGCGTAACCCGCGTGAGACAGCGTCACCACCACATCCTCTTCGGCAATCAAGTCCTCCATATTGACGTGCTGCTGGGTATCGATGATCTCGGTGCGCCGCTGGTCGCCAAATTGACTGCGGATGGCCAGCAATTCCTCGCGGATCACCGTCATCAGTCGGCCCGGCCGCGCCAGTATGTCCAGCAGCTCGTCGATGCGCTCCAGGATCTGCCGGTATTCTTCCAGGATCTTGTCTTGTTCCAGACCGGTCAGCCTTTGCAGCCGGAGATCGAGGATGGCTTGAGCCTGTTCCGGTGATAAGCGGTATCCCGACTCTCCCAGGCCGTACTCGCGGGACAATGTATCGGGGCGGGAGCGATCGGCGCCGGCACGCTGTAGCATCTCGGTCACTACCCCGCTCGCCCAATGCCGCTCGCTCAATGCCCGCTTGGCTTCGGCGGGACTCGGTGACGCCTTAATCGTAGCGATGATGGGGTCTATATTGGCCAGGGCGACCGCCAGCCCCTCTAACACGTGCGCCCGTTCTCTCCCCTTGCGCAACTCAAAGAGGGTACGCCGGGTGACCACCTCGCGGCGGTGTTGCAGAAAGCATTCGAGCAGTTGCTTGAGATTCAGCGTCTTCGGCTGACCGCCATCGAGAGCCACCGCGTTGACCCCGAAAACGGTCTCAAGCTGGGTATGTTGATAGAGGTTACTAAGCACAACCTCCGCGAGCTCTCCTCGGCGCAGTTCCATGACCATGCGCATGCCATCCTTGTCCGACTCATCGCGCATTTCACGGATCCCTTCAACCTTTTTTTCCTTCACCAATTCGGCAATCCGCTCCATCAGCCGCGCTTTGTTCACCTGATAGGGCAGCTCGGTGACGACCAGGCGCTGGGCGCCTTCCCCGTATTCTTCGATCTCGGTGCGAGCGCGCACACGGATCCGCCCGCGCCCGGTGTGATAGGCTTCCCGTATTCCGTCAGAGCCGTTGATGATGGCCGCGGTGGGGAAATCCGGCCCCGGTATGTGCTGCATCAGATCCGCGACCGAAGCCTCAGGGCGATCGATCAGCACGATGCACGCGTCGATCACTTCGTTGAGGTTGTGCGGTGGTATATTCGTCGCCATGCCTACCGCTATCCCGCTCGACCCGTTGATCAGCAGATTCGGAATACGCGCCGGCATCACCGAAGGTTCTCGCTCGGACTCGTCGTAATTAGAGACAAAATCGACGGTTTCCTGGCCGATATCCGCCAGCATTTCGTGCGTGATCCGCGCCATCCGGATCTCGGTATAACGCATGGCCGCGGGCGCATCCCCGTCCACCGAACCGAAGTTCCCTTGCCCGTCGATTAGCATGTAGCGTAGCGAAAATGGCTGGGCCATGCGCACGATGGTGTCGTAGACGGCTACTTCCCCATGCGGGTGGTATTTGCCGATGACATCTCCCACCACACGGGCCGATTTTTTATAAGCCTTGTTCCACTCAAGGCCGAGCTCGCTCATGGCGTAGAGGACCCTTCTGTGCACCGGTTTCAGCCCGTCGCGCACATCGGGTAAGGCGCGCCCCACGATCACACTCATGGCGTAGTCCATATAGGACTGGCGCATTTCATCTTCGATGTTTATGGGAAAAACTTGTCTCGCGAACTCGGCCATAGCGCCTTCACCGCTCAGGGGCGATCCGATAGCCTCGGGATCGCCTCAGAAGTATATAAACCACAAAAGGTTAAATGTTAGCATAGCGAAACTATGGACGCATTTTGCGATAGCTCCCCGGTGCCGGATTCAAAAACACCCGATTCCACCGAGACCGATGATGGTTGGACGCCCCTGCGCCTTAAAAAAGGCGAGGATCGGCGCTTGCGGGCCGGCCACCTTTGGGTTTTCAGCAACGAGATCGACACCTCATGCACGCCCATCTCCGGCTTGTCGCCAGGCCAACCCGTGGCGGTCCAAGACTACCGGGGACAGCTCGTAGGCATCGGTTACGCCAATCCCCGGACTTTGATCTTGGCCAGGTTGCTGAACCGAGGCGAGCGCCGGATGCCGCTGGATACACTGATCCGCAAACGTCTGCGTGAGGCCTTGGCACTGCGACAACGCTTGTTCTCGACGCGTTTTTTTCGGCTGGCGTTTGGGGAGAGCGATGGCCTGCCGGGCTTAGTCGTGGACGCTTATGGCGATGTGCTGGTCGCACAGATCAATACCGCGGGAATGGAGGCTCTGATCGAGGCCGTGCTCGCCAGTCTCTGCGAGCTGCTTAAGCCCCAAGGGATTTTATTGCGCAACAATACTCCCATGCGGGAGCTCGAGGGGCTGCCCCAATACACCCGCATCGCCTTCGGCCAGGTGCCCGAGACCGTGATCCTCACGGAGCATGGCGTGGAGTTCGAGGTTCCGTTACTGAACGGCCAAAAGACTGGCTGGTACTACGATCAGCGCGACAACCGTGCCAAGATGGCTCGCTACGCACCTGGGCAGCGCGTTCTTGATCTATACAGTTACCTCGGAGGCTTCGGCCTCACTGCCGCCGCCGCCGGCGCCAGAGAGGTGGTGTGCGTGGATGCATCACCGATCGCAATCGAATACTTCAATAAGAACGCCGCCCGCAATGGGCTCGAGCACCGCGTGCGTGCGATCCGCGGCGATGCGATCGCGGTGTTGCGCGAGCTAAAAGAGGGAGGCGAGCGCTTTGACATGGTGATCCTGGACCCTCCGGCTTTCATCAGGCGCAAGAAAGACCTCGCGCCAGGTCTCCAAGCTTATCGCCGGATCAACCAACTCGCGATGCAGGTGCTCGCCCCAGACGGCATTTTGGTCACCAGCTCCTGTTCCTATCATGCCGAGCGCGAGAGCTTCGCCCAACAGGTGTATGCCGGCGCCCGCGCACAGGACCGCGACCTGCAATTTCTCGAGCTCGGTTTCCAGTCCCAAGACCACCCCGTTCACCCGGCGATCCCGGAGACGGCTTATCTCAAGACTTTGGTGGCACGGGTCCTGGCGCGGTGAACGGCCGCTCGTCGGGAGCTTAGTCGCGCAGAGTCATTTACCTGAAGCTTTCCACCTGAGACATCGAGTACGGCCCCATATCCTGCCGCCCTCTCCAGGCGATCAAACAACGCCCTCTTCTTCAAAGAAATGTTGGTGTTGCCAGGCACGACACCGGCATGACCTCAACCTTATCTCCCAACGAATAGCGCCGGTCACCCGGATAAAACACGATGAGACGGTCGAGTTTCAGATCGTCAAGCGCGATCCGCATCGACGGCGTCAGCTTCGGCGCATCCAAGCGTTTACATTCAATCCCAATCTTTCTGCCATTCTTGTAGAACAGCAGGTCCAGTTCCGCGCCGCCGTGCGTAGCCCAAAAGTAGGCCTCGTCGGGTTGGATGGTCTTGAGCGTTTCCTCGATGACGTAGCCCTCCCAGGAGGCGCCACACTTCGGGTGCGAGAGCAGTTCCTTCTCCGAGCGGATCCCTAACAACTGATGGAGCAAGCCCGTATCGCGAAGGAAGATCTTGGGAGCCTTCACCTGTCGTTTTTTCAGGTTCTCGTACCACGGTTGCAGTTGCCTTAACATAAAAACGCTCTCCAACTGATCCAAGTAGCGGCGGACGGTCGGCTCTGAAACGCCAAGCGAGCGGGCGGGCTCGGCCGCGCTCCAGATCTGGCCGTGATAGTGGGCCAGCATGGTCCAGTATCTGAGCATGGTGATTGCCAGTACATTGACCCCGAGCTGTGGCAGATCTCGCTCTAAAAAGGCTTGCACGAAGTTTTTCCGCCAGGCCCGGCTATCCGCGTCCGTGCGGGCCAGGAAGGAGAGCGGAAAACCGCCCCACAGCCAGTGGCGGGAAAGCTTGTCCGCGCCGACCTCGCCGAGGCTGAAGCCGCCCAGGGTGATGGTTTCCAGACGCCCCGCCAGCGATTCCGAGGATTGGCGCAAGAGTGCAGGTGAAGCGCTGCCCAAAATAAGAAACTTGGCCGGCGACGGATGCCGATCCGCGAGGACCCGCAACACAGGAAATAACTCCGGACGCCGCTGTATTTCATCGATAACGACGAGACCTTGCAGGTCTCGCAAGGCAGTCATCGGCTCCTCCAGGCGAGCCAGGGAAAGCGGATCTTCCAGGTCGAAGTAGTTAACGGAATCAGGCTTGACGAGTTCTCGCGCCAAGGTGGTTTTTCCACATTGGCGCGGACCAATCAGCGCAACAACGCGACTGCGATCGAGGGCGGTTTCAATATGGTGGGAAACGGCGATTTTGGGAGCATGCCCGGCATTCTATCATGATATACAAAACTATCATGTTCGATTTTCATCGTGTCGCGACGGGTTCCTACCATACTACCAACTACGATCCTATTTTCTGCGCACAGGCGCTCGGGTAAGCCTTGCGGAACCGCGTCGGGTTGGGCGATGGTTTCGAGGATGGGGACCATGCATTTCCCAAAGGTTTGGCGCTGAGTATTTTACAGAAGCAGATTGAAGCCGCTCTCGCATTACGCACTGCGAAACAGAAACCGAAACCGCGGGGAAAGAACGTAGCCTGGGATGAACGAGGTTTTACTCTGACCCCGAACTCGCCGAACTCGCCGAACTCGCCGAACTCGCCGATATCATGGCGGGGATGGCGGCGGTGTTTCTAAGTTTCAGGTCTTTGCTGTTTCGGCGCGCGGGGAGGGCGAATTTAGGCTAGTGTAGTGTCCCTTAAATAACTTTACAGACTTTCCAGTGATTGCTATGGTCTCGCTCATGCCGAACACCAGCGTGGCGATCAAGTTGCAGCCGGCTGAACGCACGCCGCTGGAGACATGGG
>JBOIEG010000116.1:0-1319 GCA_050740915.1 Gammaproteobacteria bacterium
CCATATATCCACAGCCAGAGCCTGTAGGACTTGCGTCAGAATCGTTGTTTTCCTCAGACGCCCTTAACTCCATGGGGTCTATCAAGTAGAAAACTACCCACAAATTTTGCTGAGGAGCCAAATATATGAAGATCCAGAGCACCGCCGGAACGCGAGATCCCGAGCGCAGCAGATTTTTTCACAAGCTCTGAGGTCAAGCCCAGTTGACGCGGTACGGCTCCCGCCGTGGACACGTATCGCACCGGTTCCCCTCAACTAATTCACATCGCACGTAAGGGGCCATGAAGTTCTGGACCGAAGCCACTCCGCTGGGCCGACCGGCTTGGAGCGCCGACGTCACCCTAGACCCCGACCTTCCCGCGCGCACCCGTCACCCGGCAGGTCGGCCTGCGAGGGGCCTTCGCGTTCCCCATCTGGTGCGAGGGCCAGGTGCTCGCCGTGATGGAGCTCTTCAGCGCCGAGGTCGCCGAGCCGGACGAAGCGCTCTTGGCCATGATGGGGGCGGTGGGCAGCCAGATCGGGCAGTTCATCGAGTCGCAAGCGGGCAGCCCAGGAGGCGGAAGAGGCCCTGCAGCTCCTATAGGCGAGGTGGCTTGGACCTTTGATGCGATTCGCCGGAAGACGGCACAGGGACCGTATGGGGCAGTAAACCACCATCGGTTCCCCGATGATATTGCCATCACCGCCGGTGATCAGCGCACCAGGGAGACCACCCGCGGCGTGCGAGCGCGGCACCACGAGAACGTGGCCATCCTCTTCTGCGACATTAAATCGTCGCGAGCGAAGGCAAGTTGCGCGCGGCCGGACGGATTCGCGCTCCCGAGCAACAGCGTCCGATCCCCGGGATCGGGCCCGGCTGCGTAAAGAACCTTGTTCCAGGAGATCTCCGACTCGGGCGGGAAATTTTTTATCCTCTATGCCCGCTGATTTTCGGTAAGAATCAGCGCGGTCCGGACGACGAGTTCCGGCTGCATTTCGAGCCCTTGTCTGACTTCAGGCCAGATGAGAGAAGGTCGTGCGGGAATTGCTGGGCAGCTTTACTTGAAACACACCGCCAACCGTCTGTCCGCCCATCAGCGGCCACGTGGCTAAACTAGTGTAGTGTCCCTTAAATAACTTTACAGTTAAGCCGCCTTCTTTTTTCCCTCGGGGCAGGGTGGATCTGGGCTTGATCTGCTCCATCTTGACCCGCACCCGCTCGATCTTCTTGATGATGTCCTCGACGGTGGCCGTCCAGATGAAGGGCTTGGGATTTTGGTTCCAGGCTTGCCTAAATTCCTCGATCGCCTCTTTTAAATCCGGCACGCTCACGAAGCTGC
>JBOIEG010000117.1:0-3466 GCA_050740915.1 Gammaproteobacteria bacterium
TTGAACGGCAGCTCAGGGTCGACAAGCGTCCCATATTTGTGTTGAGCCAGGCTTGTGTTTCCCCAATGAGTATGGAGGAAACACACCATGTACAGCAACGCAAATAGTGCAGATGTCAGTGCAGGTACGCGATGTGGCTCATAGCGGTCGGGTTATCCCCCGGCAACGGTCATGCAGCAGAAGACGGGGCAACCCGTCAAGTTTGAATTGATCGAGCAAACGCGAGAAGCGGTCGAGGACTGGATCGCCAAGGCGCAACTCAGCTCTAGTCAATTCCTATTTCCAAGCCACATGACCCGCTCGCCCCATATTTCGACACGGCAATATGCGCGGATCGTGAAATCGTGGGTCGCCCACATCGGACTGGATCCCGCAGAGTACGGCACCCATTCGATGCGCCGAACCAAGGCTACCCTGATCTACAAGCGAACCAAGAATCTTCGCGCCGTGCAGCTCCTCCTCGGCCATACCAAGCCCGAGAGCACGGTACGGTACCTGGGAATCGAGGTCGACGATGTATTGGAGATTGCTGAGCAGACCGAAGTGTAGAGTTGCATACAGTGCGACATCGCGCTAGGGCGGTCGCTGGTCTGTGAGGGGCAATCATGGGGCCAGGGACCGCAGCGGCCCAGCGAGAGATTTGAGTTTCCCAGAAGCGCGAGTAACATATGATGCAAAGGAGCCTACTCGATGAGCACGACCATCCTTTCCCCCGAGCAAATCGCCGAACTTGCAGCCGAGCAGCGTCTCGCGCTGATCGAAGCGCTGTGGGATAGCATGGAACAAGATGACTTACCGATTACGCCTGCGCAAGCGGCAGAACTCGATCGTCGCATGGAAACCTACGAGCAGGATGCTTGCTGCTAATGCGCAGCCGTGGGAGGTGGTGAGGAAGCGCATTGAGCGCAACTTACCTTGAAATGGACCGTTGTCCTTGCCGAAGCGGCCGAGCGCGACATCAATACGGCCGCGGTTTGGTATGAAGGCGAAGCGAGCGGCCTGGGCAGACAATTCCTCGCCGTCGGCGTGGCATTAGCGCACATTGAGGACAACCCACAGCAATTTCCCGTCCTACACCGCGATAAGCGCCGCGCGCTGCTGAAGCGCTTTCCGTACGGGTTATATTTCCGGCTCGAGTCCACGTCTGCGGTGGTGGTCGGCTGTTTCCACGGGCACCGAAATCCAAGGGCGTGGAAATCTCGCCAATAGTGTCAAGCGAAGCTGTCAGTTTGGGCGGATGGTCGCATAACGGACAACACCGGTCATCGGCGGGAAGCCTAATGCTCCCACCCCACATTGGCCCCGCTGATTTCCCGATGCGACGTTCAGCGAGGGCTGCACTCCCACCTTGGCATTGTTGATGTTATTGGGAGTACTCTAGGCTAGTCAGGCGTCCAACAGACTCTATGCAACCCTGAACGCAATTCGAGATCAGATGACGTCCCTGCAACCACTTCTGGGCATGGAGCTGCCGATCATTCAAGCGCCCATGGCTGGAGTCCAGGGCAGTGCTCTGGCTGTGGCGGTGTCCAATGCCGGTGCGCTGGGCTCATTGCCATGCGCCATGCTCGGCCTTGAGGCAATGCGCGATGAGTTGGTGGCGATCAAGTCACAGACGTTGAAGACGTTCAACGTCAATTTCTTCTGTCACACGCCCCCCACGCCCAATGCCGAGGGTGAGGCCGTTTGGCGAACGACGCTGTCGCCGTACTACCAAGAGTTTGGTATCGACGTGAGCACCGTGCCAGTGAGCCCTGGGCGGGGCCCCTTCAGTCACGAAGCCGCCGATGTGCTGAGAGAGATCAGACCCGCAGTCGTCAGCTTTCATTTTGGTTTGCCATCGCCCGAGCTGCTTGCACGTGTGCGAACGTGGGGAGCGAAGATCTTGTCCTCGGCAACCACCGTTGAAGAGGCACGTTGGCTGGAATCTCGCGGTGTCGATGCCATCATCGCGCAGGGTCTAGAGGCGGGCGGACATCGCGGCACATTTCTGTCGGAAGATCTGACCAGCCAAGTGGGCACGTTCGCGCTGGTACCGCAGGTCGTGAGGGCCGTGAAGACACCGGTCATTGCGGCCGGGGGCATCGCTGACGCGAAAGGCGTTGCCGCCGCGCTGGCGCTGGGAGCGGCCGGCGTACAGATCGGAACGGCCTATTTGCTCTGCCCCGAAGCAACCACGAGCGTGGTGCATCGTGCTGCGCTGAAAAGCGAGATGGCCCGCCACACCGCGCTGACGAACGTGTTCACCGGCCGACCCGCGCGTGCAATCATGAACCGTGTGATGAAGGAACTCGGCCCGATGAGCGCCGCTCCGCCTGCCTTTCCTTTGGCCACCTCCGCAATTGCTCCCTTGCGTGCAAAAGCTGAAGGTTGCGGCAGCGGTGACTTTTCTCCGCTTTGGTCGGGTCAGAATGCCAGCGGATGCAAGGAGGTGCCGGCCGCACAACTCACGCGAGATTTGGCCGCCAGTCTGTAGTTTGATATTGGTCCTTCGGATGGGGTCGCTGAGCGGCCAAAAGCCGACGTAACCTGAGTTTGGAAAACTGCTCCAGAGAGAGCGATACTGTTCAACCTGAGCGAAGCAAATCTGGTCGTGCGGATTTCCGTCCGCCTAGCCGTAGTCAATGTTCACTAGGGGAGCTAGCTATGAAGAACGAAGCAACGAAAGTCTCAGGAGGTTGTCTTTGCGAAGACATCAGGTATGAAGCCGAAGTGTTTCTCAAGGGCGGATCCTATTGCCATTGTCGAATCTGTCAGAAGAGCAGCGGTGCGCCCGCGGAAATTGGCATTCCGATCAAGGCAGGGTCATTGAGATTCATCAAGGGTGAGCCGACGTACTACCAAACCTCTGAGTACGGAAAACGGGGCTTCTGTGGGAACTGCGGATCTCGAGTCCTGTGGAAGGCAGTTGATCCAGCATACGATTGGTGCACCAACGTTTCAGTGGGGTCACTGGATACATCGGCAGATGCACGGCCTAGCAATCACATCTACACAGACACGCAGCTACCATGGTATCAGGTTGCGGATTCGCTACCGAAATACCGCCGGGAAGACATGGAGCAGGTTATGAAAGTCTGGCAGCGAGAACGGAACATAACCTAATAATTTGATTAGGCAATCTAACCGTCAGCGATGGCTATTTACGGTCGCCACCGGGCCTTAACTTCCCCTGGGAACGGACGTTGATCCCTTAAAGGCTGACGGTTATGGACTGGAATCGATGGCCTCTCCCAATTCGACTAACAACTGCTCAATACGCTGGACGTTTCCGTCTCACATGCAAAACCACGTACTGGGGCATCGTCTGCTATGGCGATCTCACGTTGCAACGATCACCTAGTGTAGTGTCCCTTAAATAACTTTACAGACTTTCCAGTGATTGCTATGGTCTCGCTCATGCCGAGCACCAGCGTGGCGATCAAGTTGCAGCCGGCTGAACGCACGCCGCTGGAGACATGGGGAT
>JBOIEG010000118.1:0-33152 GCA_050740915.1 Gammaproteobacteria bacterium
TTGTCAGCCGGAGCGTTCGCAATGACGTTGGGAACGATTTTGGGTGTGATGATTTCAGCCATTCGCGCAAAGCGTTTAGCCCGAGCTTTGATCGCTTCATCCGGCCAGTTGAATTTCTCCCGCAGCACATTGGCGAGCTCGGCTACGATGTAGGGGGATATGAGGAGGGTATAAGTTCCTCTGAGGCCGTGTTCCCAAATTGCCCCAAGCTTTCCCTTGGGGTTTGTGAAGATAGAAATGTAGACATTGGTATCAAGGACAACTCTAAACCTTCCTTTTGGTCGTTTTTCTGTAATCATCAACCAACTTTTGCGCATCCTGTGGCTTAATGCCAAGCTTTTTAGCCTGGGCAGCTCCTAGAGCAAGAAGGCGCCTCTCCTCAGCATCCTCTTCGTTGCTACTCTTGGGGGCGCGTTTGCCTTCCTCTTTGGCCTCTTTGAGGACGTTTTTAACCCACTCCTCATCGTACCGATCGACTAGAGTTTTTGGTTTGAGAAGGATGCCGCCACGCACGGGTACCGCCTCAAGCAGGTCGCCTTCTTCAAGCTTCAGGTCACGTCGAAACTCCGCGGGGATGGTGACTTGTCCTTTGGTCTTTACCTTAACATAGGGCATGGGTTGTTCTCGAATAAGTGTTGATTGAGTCATAAAGTTTAACTTTCTAACTTTCAGTATAGAGGGTTTTTATTTAAAGTCAATAGACACCTATCCCCTCTTTCCTCAATTCTTAAAACCAACTTGCTCCCCTTAGTAATGTGTCGGTGGAGGCTCGTCTGAAGTTACATTTACTTTTTGGCTTGCGGTTACACTTTTCAATCTTTCCTGCCTTTCACGAATCTCTTTCTCAACATCCTTGTAATATTTGCAGTAGCCCAGCGTCCTCATCTGTTTTTTTATCCTCTCGATTCTTGCTGTTAACAGCTCACCATGCAACACACTAGGCAAGTCATTTGTTTTAATAACACATTCACCTGAGAGCAATTTCACTTTCGCTTGGAAATTAGGCTGATTCGTAAGGTCTCTTGCGATCTCGTTTTCCATATCAGCGAATGTCCGGTTTTGATACTTTGGCTGATACTGTCCCGTATCAACTAGAACAGGCTCTTTCGCGAGAACCACCATTGTATATCTGAGTTCTCTTATCATCTTTACCAATCGAGAAGCAGACTCCATTTCCCGCTTGCTCTCACGTGTAACAGAACCAAACAACCCCTTCTTCTGACGGGAATTGATAAATTTAGTTGAGTACTCTTGGTTAATAAAATATGGATCGCCAAACACAGCCGCTTCTTCTTTAAA
The DNA here is from genome assembly GCA_050740915.1 of Gammaproteobacteria bacterium. Lineage (GTDB taxonomy): Bacteria > Pseudomonadota > Gammaproteobacteria > JBOHHR01 > JBOHHR01 > JBOHHR01. The sequence continues at coordinate 1,300 of JBOIEG010000118.1, forward strand.
CTCTTTCAAATCGTGATGGCCTGGTTCACAATACGGAGGAACCAAAAACCCAAGTTTGATAAAGGGATAAAAGGTTTCCTCACTTGCGTCTTGCTGGGAAACAGAGAGCATGTATAGAGCAAGTGGAGGAATGAGAAAGTGAGAACTAGCCTCACTCATACAGCGGTACAAACTCCTATTTAACTCTTCCCTCCCTTGTCGAATATCACGGGCTGTTAGAGAGATAGTTAAATAACCCCAGTACACGAAGTAATAGTTATCCTGTGCAGTTCTAGCAATTAAGTTTTCAAAGTTTTGTAAATACACCTGCGCAAAGTAAGTCGCTCTCACATCGTTATGCCCCCGTTTAACTAAGTGGGTTAGGACATCTGAAACAGGCGCACGCACTGGCTCTTCTCCCGCTATTTCTTTAGTTGGTGTAGTATCGAAACACTTCGCGAGTACTTTCCCGTCTTCTCCACTGACTCGAAAGACGATCATATTTCCAGCTGCAATAGCAGCAGTTCTATTAGCCTCATCCAACTGTGAAAGTGTTTGATGGGAAAGTGTTGTGGCGATACGAAATTTACGTGCTTCTGATATAAGAGTGGCGAAATCAGAGGTCGCGAAGCGCTGGTACTCGTCGCAAAAGAGATTAAACTGGCGACGGCTCGCCTCTGGCTGATCTGTTCTTGAAAACGCAGCCATCAAAAGTTTTCCTACCAAGATTGCACCTATAAGCCTTGATGCTTCTTCAAACTGAGGAGACAATTTAACAAGGAGTATTTTCCCGCTGTCCATAACCTCCCGAAAACTTATCGTTGTCTTAGATTGACAAACAATATTTCTTATCATCGGCTCATCTAAGAAACTGGTAACCTTGTTCATAGTCGAGTCGGTGTAAAGAGCTTTATCCCGTGCAGACATACTATTGTAAACTTCCCAAAACGACACAATAGAACTATTACTAAGATTCGCAGCCATTCTCTCCCGCACAGAATCACTTGATAAAAGAATTGGAATCTCGCTAAACGTTGTGCCAGGACACTCTATAAGGGTACGAGTTACAGCACGCAGTACCTGCATTAAACGCGGTGTGTCTGTCCCTGCCCCCCATACTTTAGCAAATACGTGAGAGACAAAATTAGCAGTTGAGGCCATTGTTTTTATGTTTCTAGGCTCAGGACACTGAAACAGATTAAGTCCAAAGGGATACTCACCCTCCATAATATCGAGTAGGACCACATCCTTTAACCTATTCTCAGGAATACCACCAATTACTGTTTTGGTTAAATCGCCGTGCGGCTCAATGAGACACACACCTAACCCATGCTTAATGTCTGTCAGAATCAGGTTGGCAAGCAATGTTGATTTACCAGTTCCATTTGCACCTATGATATATAGTCCTTGTTGCCTTGCTTTCTGTGAGATAGCAACATCAATACCATTTTCTATATCTTTACCAATAATTGAATACAGCCCGCTGAAGTCAGCGTAATCCCCGACTGTTTCTGATCGCCTTGGTACAGTTCTGATTTCTTCTCTACGTACAGTTCTATTGTTAATCTTTTCTCCATCACGATGATCTTCTCTTTCCTTTCTCTTTATACCCCCCATCTCAACCAATTTAGCGAATACTGCCAGTTTTGCCTCTTTTGTTAAAGAACGAATAACCTCCCGAGGGATTGGGCAACGCGGGTGATTTAACGCCTCATCAATGAGGCGAATCTTCTCGCTTTCTGGTATCGCATCGAATGGGTTTTTTACATCAGTAACCATAAACTTTCTCCATTTGTTCGCGTGTGCTGAAAGGGGAAATATAACCGCAAAAGAGCCTTGCGCTTACAACACATTTCTCGTATAATCAAGCACCTAGAGAAATAAAATATGAAAGAGCGAGGGCAGGGAAGCCCTGAAAAAGATACACCTCAAAAAAATACCCTGTTAAAAAAGCAAGCAGGCACTGGCAAGGAAGATAATGCCAGTAGACCACTTACTATATTTGACGAGGAAAGAAAAGTTAAGGAAAAGGATTATAATAGGCGCTACTACCATGAGCATAAGGAGCGTATTACCGAGCATCGTAGATTATATCGCCAGGAACATGGGGAAGAGGTAAGGGAGAGGGAAAAACAGTGGCAAAGGCGACGCAGACAAAAACTTAAAGAAGAACAGGCAATTCAGATTTTTCCTCAAAAAGAAGGCAAAAAAATAGGAAGACCACGTACTCTATCTGACGAGGAGAGAGCAGCCAGAAGCGCACAGAAACGTAAACGTTACTACGAAAAACATAAAGATGCGATACGAGAAAAACATGGGCTTTACAGACTGAAACACAAAGATGCGATACGAGAAAAGAGTAGGCGCTACTACCATGAGCATAAGGAACAATCAAGATAGCAAAATACTCTGAGGCTATTCAAGTTTTTCCCCTCCATCTTGCTCGAGAACCACAATACCTAAATCTGACTCAAGCCCTTTAAGCCAGGTCTGATCTTTCTCACGAACCAATTCGCTGACGAGAACCCATTTATCAGGTCCTTTCTGGATATCGCGGACTGACCTACCTTGGTTTCTCTTGTGAGCCTCTGATACTCTTTCTCGAGAAATCTTTTTCTCCTTGAGAAGAGATTTAATTGCCGCCGCTACTGTACTACGGCCCTTGGATCGGGTCTTTGTGTCAATTCCGACCTGCTTGGCTATCTCTGCATAGGAGTATCCACAGACGTACATTGCTACGAAAAGCGGAGCCGCCCACTTTCCAAAAGTGCTCGGCATCTGGCTGCATCGTACATACGGCTTATTGCGACACGAGTTTTCCGCCGGGGGGTGTTCGTACCACACAGTCGTGCTATCTCGCAGCCAGCGCCACCCTGTCTGAAGGTCCTCAATGCCTTGGAGCCATACTAGCATGACCAAATTCCGATCGGTTGGAGATAATTTTTCTTGATCGCGCAGTTTCAGGCCTATTTTTTCTAGCTGCTTTCGGGGAACCACAAACCGTTTCGCTCGTTTCCCCTTATAGCCTGCGGCTGGGTCTGCAAATTCGATCCGAGCATCACCCTCCTCAGTCGGGGTTATACGTAAATATCGCGTTAATAACCTCAAACGCTTTCCGCAGCTAGGGTTAGGGCAGTACCGGGGTTCAGTCGGGAAACAGCCCACCTGAGGGACAGCTAGTTCGAGGACTGTCAAGGAAGACGAAACCTTCTATACAAGTTAACTCTGGCCTCAAGCTCATCGGCGGTCAACGCTCTGAGACGTTCTCTTGGAAGATTTTTAATAGCCGCGAGAATCCCAGCCTCATCCTCTGCCTTTATCTGAATAGGCTTGAGGCTTGCGATGTCGAGGGGCCCAGTCGCCATCACGGTTTTCTGTCCATCCATCACCATGGTTCGTACACCTTCAATGACGATGACAACCTCGAAATTCTTTGACTTGAAATTGGCGAGAGCAGAGAGAATTCGGCGATTCTCAAGAAGCATTCTGAAGCCGTGCAGCGTCCCAGCTGGCCCCAAACCAGCAACGCTAAAAACTGCCGGCGCATTGCCGTGAGGTCGAATCACTTTCAGGACAAACGCGTCCTCCTGCGAAACGCCATGTTTATCCAGCTCAGGACAAAAGATCTCTTGACCGCGCTCCTCATCCACGATTATTCGATAAGGCTCTAGGACTTCCTCGGCATTGATGCAAACCCTCATCTTCCTCTTTGAGGTATCAAACTCGTGGACGAAATCCCCAATCATCGCTCTACCCACACGTTGCAGTTTTTCAGTGCCATGTCTGTCCCATATTCGAGCTAGAGGGCTAGACAACGGACTGCCTACGTTTACTGCAACATGTATCTGCCCACCCGGAACGCCAAGGAGAACCTTGGTTCGGCGCAATACGCGGGCGATATCCACCAGCGGTTGCAGGTTCTCCGGAATGGCCGACCGCTCGCCCATTACCAAATGACAGCGTCCCGAGTACAGTGCTATGCGACCGCCATCGGGCAATATTTCTCGCGCAATATGGGCGTTTTCCTCGACCCGTGCCCTATGTTCGACTTCTCCTGCGATATGTTCCTCGGACATATTGCGAACGCATAGGAGATGGCCTAGTAGCCCTGGAGTTACACACTGTTTCATTTCGATCTCCTTACCCTTGTAATGTACAAAAAATTTAGGTATTATTCAGGTGTGTAAAAAATTTTGGTATTACACTGCGATGGAGACGAGACCCCGCAACGGCTATGTACCCACTGATTCAGATACTTACGTCGAATGTGATGTCCCCCATTGGTTCCAGCAAGGATTCGGTTCCCCAGCCCCTAACCCGCCGGCTCTCACTCGTAGTCCGATACCGACCGCCAACCGCCGCTTACAACGAGCGCAGAACCCATATATCCACCCCTTTGTTTAGGCCCTTTTTAAGGAAGTAAACCAACCCTGAGTCTAGTCCCCACGTAACGCCTTAAGCACATGAGGAGAGTCATGGAAATCAATGCTGCCCTCCGGAGTCACCAAGTTGAGCGCTCTGAAGCTCCGACCCAACACACCTTAGTTGAAGCGACACCGGAAGAGATGCCCTTTAAAGGGATCAGTTGGATCGAAAATAAAACCATCTTGACACCAACCGGTGGCTTTTTGGCAAGCGGGTATACGCATACCCTAAACCCTTACGTTGGTTGTGGGTTTGCTGGGGCACTCTGCGGAACGTTTTGTTATGCCCAGCATCAGCACTGGATTGTACGTGGCCGTCCTTGGGGATTCTATGGCGCAAGGCATGATATACGCCAAGCGTATCAGCGCGACTTTGACCGGATAAAGCGGCCATGGCAAGGAACCTCTCGCCCCTTGCGCGTTTACATGTCCTCCAGCACTGATCCCTATGTACCCCAGGAGAAGAAGCTGTGTCTTACGCTAGCCATCCTGGAAGAAAGGCAGACCCGTCCCCCTGACGTGCTTGTGATCCAGACTCATACCACGCTCATTAACCGCGATTTTGATCTCATTCAGCCGCTCTCAAAGCGATGTGAGCTCTGGGTCTCGATAACTTGCGAGACAGATAGGGGTCCCGTGCCCGGTTTCCCCCCACACGCCTCGCGACCGGCCAAGCGGCTGGAGACGCTCAAGCGCTTTCGCGAGGCCGGTGTGCCAACGCAGGCGACGATCAGTCCGCTCATGCCCTTGGCAGACCCGCAGACGTTTGCGCGTGCCCTCGATGCCGCCTGTGACCGGGTGGTTATTGATCATTATTTACTCGGCGACGGCAGTCACGGCGCTAGGACCAAGCGAACCAATTTTCTCCAGCTGCTGGAGCGGGCCGGCTTTGGCGAGTGGGCGAAGGTCGAGAAGATGTGGGAGGTGCACGACCTCCTGGCCGGCGTATTAGGGGCTGAGCGGGTTTTGGTAAGCGCCGAGGGGTTCAATGCGGTCGGGATCCAACGAAAACCTGTCCCTGCCATGCACATAATCCAAGAGGATAGGAATACCCTACCTAACCTCCCTGATTCACCACAGCCTGCCCAGCAGTGCACGGACACTGATACATCTACCCCGTCAGCTGAAGATATTCCCATTTTGCGTTTAAACCAGCAAAAAGATGCACCCAAAAATGTGTATGAGTCGCTGCGCGACCATCAGCAATTAAAGTCCGAAAAACTGTGGTTACTGCACACCTACCTGCCTCTCATCATTGAGCGCTTCTACGGCACACTTCCCTTGCCAGCCCTGAGCGTTGAGCCAGCCCGCTTAGGGAATTTAGGTTGGTATCTAGAGAAAGATGGTCTTGCCCTGAACCACCGTATCAATTTGAACTGCATGTATGCCAACCGGCCCCTCGCTGAGGTTTTACGGACACTTACCCATGAGCTTGGCCACCAATGGCAGCATATCCATGGGAAGAACGGCAAGAACCGCTACCACAGTAACTACCACAATAAACAGTTCCAACTCAAGATGCAGTCAATAGGTATCCCCTGCAATAAGCGGGGGGTTTCCCTTGGAATGCAGGAGCCTTTTATAAGTTTTCTCAAGAAGCTTGGAATCGAGGCAGAGATTTTCCCGTTTAAACAGGAAAACGATGAGTCACCTGTCAGTTCAGGCTCCAGATTAAAACCTTGGGCTTGTAGCTGCACGCGGGTCTGGGCTTCAGTTCGCGTTGAAGTAAAGGCGACCTGCAGCGAGTGCGGTAATCCATTTTAGAGAAAGTAACTGGTGAAAGAAAGGAGATGATCGTAAACCTTACAGTTTTTGTCCTACGCGTAAACCGCGCACACTTCGGCCAACCCACGAGAGCGCGCCAACCCAGCGCGTCTGTTCTTCAACCAGGAGGTTACTACTGTGGCTAGACGCAAACGCACTATCGTTGATGTTGATGGCAATGTTATCGTTACCGACTCCGACACCACCATACGCACCGCCCTTGAGCAGGCTGGGATAGCAAATGATGTGGTAAGCGTGGTAAGCGGTGGTGAGATCATCACCGCAGAGGACTTTGACCGCCCTGCTCCAGCCCACGGGATGTTGACTAACCAGACCGATATAGAGAAAGGCGGGGCTACGCTTCGTGAGCGTCTGCTTAATCGGGAGTTCGACCTAATCGCCCGCTTCTTAAGCACCTTTACCGGCAGGAAACGCTCCCTTGAGCTTGACGATACCTACCTTCTCATCCGCGCTTTCCCTCTCCCCGATTCCTACGCAACGGATTACGTCGATCTCTTGTTTGTCATCAGCGGTTATTACGACCTGCCTCCTGGAGGTCTGCACATCCCCTCTAAAACCCCCAACCGCGAACAGATAGTCAAGCACCTTGGCGGCCATGTGCAGGTCAACTCATCACACGTACTCAACCACACCCCTGCAAGTTACCGTAAAACTGTAGATCAGCTTGCCCAGCTCGGCTGGGACTGGATATGTCTACACCACAAAAATTGGTCGTGGAAGTTCAACCCCGAGAGCCTCCTCTCAGGAGATTGCCTTTTCAAGTTCGTTGAGAACGTTTTTATAGCACTCTCAGGCAAGCTCAAGTAGGGTAAGCCATGAACAAGCCTACTCATCCTAAGAAAGTCATCATCCGCTTCACTGCCCGTGCTTATGAGCGGGTAAGGCGGCTTCTGCTCAAGGACGAAAATGAGCAGATGTGTTTTGTCTTTGCCCATGTGGTCGAGACCCCAACCCCAAACCGCCTAGTATTTCTTTGCGATTACGTTTTACAGCTACATGATTCCTGCTACCTTAAGCGCACCCCAACATCCGTAGTCCTAGACCATCGAGCCAAAAACATAGTCTACGCTCGCTTCGCAGCCAGCACCTATGACGGGCTTCTTAACATCCACTCGCACCCCTTCGACAAAGGAAGAGTTGCCTTTTCCTCAAAAGATGATGAAGACGATTTGCGTGAAATCGCTTGGCAGTATGAACAACTGCCCCGAGGAAAAAGAGCCTACGGCAACCCAAGAAAAGTTCATTGCCTTTCTATGGTATTTGGCCAGAGAAGCCTTGACGCAAGAGGTCTTACCTGCCGGCATCTAGGCTTCCAAGAAGGTCTCTGCCCTCCCTTTTACCGAATTGAACAAGTACAGATTCTTGGCGAGAAACTTTCCGTTATAACGCCAACAGGAGCCACCAATTCACCAACTCTTTCTTCTTCTGACCGCATAACGTATGACCGGCAAATTCTGGCGTTTGGAGCAGAAGGGCAAAAAACCCTTGGCTCCCTCCATATCAGCTTAATCGGAACTGGTGGGATCGGAAGTATCCTTGGAGAAGGTGTCTGCCGTATGGGGGTCAAGACCCTTACCCTCATAGACCACGACCTGTTATCTCCTCACTCGTTAAATCGTTGGCAAGGAGGTCGTCCTTCCGACATAGGCAAACCCAAAGCGCAGGTTTTGGCAACACACCTCAGGAGGATGTTTCCGGGCATAAAGGTTACATCTATTGCAAAGCCCCTCACCCATCCTAAGGCGCTTAAGGCCATTAAGGGCGCAGATTTCCTTCTTGCAGGAGTCGACAACCACCAAGCCCGTTGGCTCTTGAACAGAATTTCAGCCCAATTCCTCATCCCGTATCTGGACGGAGCAACAGTCATCGCAAAGGGAAAGGGGGAAGCCAACAACCGCATGCAGCTTTTCTACCGGTTAGCTGTCGTAGTACCCGGTATAACTGCATGCCTTTCCTGCAGCCAGATCAAATATTGGAATCATCAAGAAGATATTGCTCCCTATCTCTACGATCCAATAACCCGTTCCCGGCTTCAGGTATCAGGCTACATCCAAGACCATCCAGAGGAACAGGCACCCTCTGTTATGCCGCTTAACATGCTGGTTGCCGCATCAGTTCTTCTCGAACTTCTAAACCTTGTAACAGACTATGCTCCATTAGCTCGCAATGTGGCAGTTGATCACCTCTCCCCCAATCACACAACAGTGCGATCAGACACTAAAAACTTCCCTGAAGGCCCGGCCGAGGATTGTATTTCCTGCTTCGCACTTCTGGGTAAAGGCAACAGCGAACCCTTGCCCGTGATCGACATGCCTGCCCTTACAGAGTCCCAAATTGATAACCATTTCCCCCTTGCTGCCAATGAATAGTACTCACGAGAAGAAGCAGCCTAACAAAGGCACCAAGCCATATATTTTGACCAAGGCCACGGAACGAATCCTAAGAGCCGCCCATTTTTATCGCTTTCTGACAGCTCTTGACTTCGCAACCCTTCTTTACAGCCCTTCCTCTTTAACCTATGCGCGCGCGCTCTTATCCGAGCTTGCCGGAGGGGAGGATTTCAAGACCAACGAGTATCTCTATAGATTCAAGTTGCCCAACGGGACATCAAATGGCAGCAGAATATATACCCTCGGAGTTAAAGGCAGAAACTATTTAGTAAGTGAGCTGGGCTTACCTGCTGATTGGTATTTCAGACCCCATAAATTGAAGTATCTTAGCTATTGTCAGGCTGATCATAACCTCAGCCTTGCCCGTTTTCAAATTTCAGCCCAAGCCTGGGCTAAGAAGCAACCCAATTACCGCATCGCGCACATCCGTATTTGTTACGAACTTGCCCAAACAGCACCTATTATCGAGATCACCACACAAGGCAAAACAGAAAGACTCAAAGTCATACCGGACGCGTGGGTATGTTTTCAAAAACTCAGGGACGGCAGTGGTGAGCATGAACGTTTTATGCCAGTCCTGCTGGAGCTAGATCGCGGAACAGAGCACCAGCTCCGCTTCAAACAACATGTGCGCTCCAAGATCGCCTTTATTCAAACGGGCGCCTATAGGCAGCTCTTCCACACCAATGCAGTAGTGATCGCCTACGTGACCACAGGACAAACACCTGACTATCAGCGCACAAGGAGAAAAGCCATTTGCCGCTTCACAATGGAAGTATTAAAAGAACTCGGAAAGGAATCCTGGGCTTCCATATTTCGCATCACCAGCACTAGTCTTGAGCATATCTATGAGACGCCTTTTTTTGATGCACCCATCTGGTACCGGCCTGATTCGGACACGCCAGTGCCCCTTTTCACTCCCTAATCCCCTATCCCATTACTACACAGGAGACACACATGACAAACCTTGACCAAATTCAAACCATTTCAAGCGACCAGCTGACCTTAATGCAAAACAAAATCAACAAAGAACTTGAGAAGCGCTCTGGCCAAGACATAGACATTAAGAAAATCCGGAGCCAAGCCTACAAACTTGCCAAAGCCTTAGGCTGCGAATGGATAGCCGACAGTTATCCCAAAGAGAGCATACAGGACACAGACAAACCCAACAGGAGGGGAAGAAAACCAAAGACTGACGAAAAAGCAGAAACCCCAGTGGCTACTCAAACCAAACTACAAGAGGCCACCTCGCCGATTGGCAACACTTCTCCCGAGGAGGAGAAGCGAGAATCCTCCCTATGGCCTTTATAGCCATGCCCCAGTCCTCAGCTAGTCCTTGTGGCCACAGATATCACATACCACAATATTTAGTAAAAAACTCTTTACTTTTGCCCGCACAATGAATACAGTCAATTGTATGGCGATTGGCGAGAAGATCAAAAAGCTCCGGCTGGCGGCTGGCCTGAACCAAAAGCAGGTGGCTGTAAAAGCCGACATCGATCAGGGCGGGCTAAGCAAGCTTGAGCGTGGCCTGACAACAAACACCACCTTGGAAACGCTGCAGAGCATTGCCCGCGCGCTCGGCTGTAGCGTGGTTGACCTCCTCGACGAGGAGCACAAGCAAAAACCGAAGAAGACAGCCGCCTGATACCCTGTGTATGGGTCGCTGAAAGGCCCGGTGGCACGACTAGGATTTAATCAGCGCGGAAAAATAAAAGACCCAAAAATGAGTGAGGCCGGGGGATGTACAAGATCCGCCAGCCTCGGATATATAACACAACCAATCAGGCACCATGCAAAAATGCCATCAAGGATAAATAATGTTAGCGGACAGTAAGCCAACTGTCCAGCCCCCCGGCAACCGTTGTGGACACAATCCCTGCTCTCCCCGCTCATTTGAGCCCCCCGAACGTCACAAAGCGCGTCCAGGCATCCTGCGCAAGCTCGGCGAGAAGATCTGCGCCTACTACGACGCCCCCGCCAAGATCCTGCCCAGCCTCAACCTTGCCAACGGCAAGGACAGCCAGCAACGCTCCGAGCGCCGTGAAGCGTGTTTGCAGCTTCTTTCCTGCCTGATTCACTTCCTCGATCTGGTCACCTTGCGCGTTGGGATCCCCCAGGCTAACGGATCGTTCCGCGGCCTCTCCCTGCCCTATCTCGCCGGCCTCTCAGGGCTGGAGCTGCGCCGCGCCGAGCGCGCCTGCCACGATCTGGTTGTATCCGGCATCCTGACAGTGCACCCCATCGCAAAAAAGACAAACACCGGGGAGTTTAGTGGCCTCCCGGCCATCCGCACCCTCTCCCAGGCACTCTTCCGCGCCTTCAACCTCGCTCACTGGCTTAAGCACGAGCGCAACAAGGCTTCCAAGCGCCAGCGCAAGCAAGAGCGCAAGGAGGAGGCGATGGGGCGTATGGAGCTGGTGCTGAAGGGCGCAGAGGCGAAAGCCCGGCAAGGCAATCCACAGAGCCAGACAACCAAGCCGCAACCCCTATCCAAGCCAGAGGAGCCGGCCTCCGTGATCGCCCGCCTCAAGCACATGCTCCGGGGCACCGGACCGCCCTAGTCTCCCCTTCCCTCCTCAAGCTGCAAAGCCCCTGAGCTTGAAGCACCAGGACAGACACCTTTTGTCTATCTAACCCAACTAAGCGCAATTTGCGCTCTTAAAGGCACGTACCAGCGCCTCCAGCTGCCCAATTTCACGCACCTGTAACCCATACCCACTAGCCTTGCTCACTCCCCGACAAAGCACACCTAAATTAAGTGTCGGTAGGCTCTCCAATAACTGTCGGGGTGGGTGGCCACCGGCAAAACCCCATCCTCTTAAGTGTCGGTATGCAGAAGCGATAAGTGTCGGAGCTTAATCAAACTCTTTTTCAGCATAGGAACACCTAGACTGGCCTAATCGGGATACCCCAGCACCCAGCAACCGCACCTGCCGCATAAATCGGTTTTCAATATCAAAAAGGGGATTAGGGCGTTCCATAGAACAGCGTGCTCAAACCGGACGGCCTGAGAGCCCCTAGGAGTGACGATCTCACCTTGACCCATACGTCTGGCTACCCAAAAAAGCAGGAAAAACCTCTCTTTCCTAGAACAAAGGCTCCCCTGCCCCACGAGCACAAGCATTAAAATATCATAAGCTATTGATGATACGTAACTTCTTGACAATATCTTTACAAGGTATATAATATGTTTGTTGAAACTTTGGATTATGCAAATGACCACCAAAACCATGCATATCTCTCTGCCTGGGTCCCTGATCGAATCGGCAAAGCTACAGGTAGAGGAGGGAAAATTTAGCAATGTCAGCGATTATGTGCGCTCCCTCATTCGCGAGGATTTACGAAGGCACGAAGAACAAAAGCTAGAACAGATGCTACTCGTTGGGGTGCGCTCCGAGCGTGGGATGGAAGTTGGCTCAAAGGAATGGAAGGAGTTTCGCAAACGCTTGGTAAGACAAAGCCCGCAACAAAGTAAAAAAACCCAAGAAGCATGAAAAGATGGAGGGTACTCACCAAACGACAAGCCGAAGAAGACACTAACGAAATCTACTCCTACATTGCCCGGGATAGCCCCCAAGCCGCAGAGGGCTTTTTAGATGCTATAGAACAAGCCTCTTCAATTCTCTCTACTACCCCTGAGATTGGCTCCTCTCGTTATTTTCACCATCCTGAGCTACACGGACTTCGCTTCTACCCCCTCAAAAGGTATGAAAAATACCTTTTGTTTTATCGCACTGTGGAAGAAGAGCACGTTGTTGAAATAGCGCGCATCATCCATGGCGCACGGGACTTACCAACACTCTTTGGTCAGGAACAAAACTGACTCGCCTTGATACCACATAACATAAGCCATTCGGGTACTACATGGCGCTCGCGATATCACTGCTCTTTTCGAGGAGGAAGAAAACAAATAGATTTGTATTTCACACTTACCTGTCCAATTCCGAGGCGAGGGATGCAGACGCGATGTTGAGCCATCAGGACGGTACCCCAAACTTACTTTTCAAAGCCTCAATGACCACCTCAGTCATTGATATACCCCTTTTCTTACTTTCACCAGCCCAATGACGGCGTAAAGATAGAGGGACTTTGATACAAAGGTTTACCATCTCTTCAGCGATTTCTTCTGGTTTTATGGTATTATGGTTTACATCCTTTCTGGCTTCCTTAATTATCTCACTGTACTTACTCATTTCAGTATTCCTACTATCTCATCACCTAAATTTTCATAGTCCGTCCAGAAAACCTTTTGCTTGTAATTATCTACGTCCTTAACCGTCGTACCTGCCAGCCCCGCTTTTGAATAAGCTACAGATCTCCGGATCATGGTCTGGAAAACTGGTATACCAGAATTCTGTAAATCTTGTTTTATGGTATCCGCTTCTTTATTGGGAGCTGGGGGAACGATAGTTAGAAGGACTCGGTATGCCGTATCACTAATGTTTCTCGTAAGATCTAACATAGGTTGTAGTGATACAACATCAGGGGTAGTAGGTAGAATTAGCAGGTCGCATCCTTTAGATAATTCTTTTAGATCATCCGTATCAGGTCTTGCAGGGGTATCTATCAAAACATAATCGTGACCAGCCACCATTTTCACAGCTTGGCGTTGATCCACAATATTGAAGGGTAGCGAGCCCCTCTTAGCCCAGTTAATACAGGTTCTGTTTTGATCACCATCTACGACAAGCACCTTAGCCATTCCAGATAAAAATCTGGCCAAGTGTATGGTAGATGTGCTTTTACCTACCCCGCCTTTAAAGCCAGTGATGGTTATTATCTTCATTTCTGGCATACAAGATATTTGGTTAGATGGTATTCATTACTACCATGAAACCAGAAAGAAAAGAAGATTTAGACAATTTTCTCGGGCGCCTCGCTCATATGACATAGTTTGAAATATTGACACATGCGTAAGTTATTGTTTAATATAGAGTAAGTTATAAGAAACGCTATCGAAATAACCCGTTAGGGCTTTTGGTAGGTTTAACTTAATATGATTTTTTCCATAGCATCACAGAAAGGCGGCGTTGGTAAGACCTCATCAAGCATTTCCCTCTCAGCTGGTATAGCTCGCAAAGGCAAAAAAGTACTCCTCATTGATATTGATTCGCAAGCAAACAGCAGCAAAGTATTACTGCCAAACTACCAACAACTGCAAAAACAGCAGACAATCTTTACAACAATTCTCGACCGAAAGGCACTTCAAATCCATAAAACACAACTTCCAAATCTCGATATCGTTCCGTCCCATATTCTCCTTTCTAATACTGACGTTGAATTAACCACCGCCATTGACCATCGGGAAGAGCGGTTAAGACGAGAGCTTGATCTCATCAAGCATAACTACGACTTTGTATTTATCGATTGCCCACCTACCCTTTCGTGGCTCACGATTAATGCTATGACAGCCTCGGATAAAGTAATTGTTATTGTTTCCCCTGGGTATTTTGAACTTGATTCCATTGTTCAAATCAGCAAAACCATCAAAGAAGTGAAGGGGTATTTTAATCCAAATATCGAGCTTTCCGGGTTTCTCTTTACGATGAGCGACCCTACTGTGAACAGTAAGACATCTTTGCAAATCCTCCGACAAACATACACCAGATCTGTCTTTAACACGGTTATTCCACGCAATACTGACCTTAGAGACGCGCACTTTGAGAAAAAGGATATCTTCTCTTTCAATCCCAACGCTGCTGCTGCACAGGCATATGCCAAATTAATAAATGAGCTCTTTCAATTATGACAAAAAAGTTAAATATAACGTCTATCGCGAATGAGCTGGAAGGATCCGCATTTTTCCCATCGAAAAAAACTCCTTCTGTCTCCCCTACTCGCCAACCGGTTAGAGACGAACCAAAACCACCGGAAGTAATTATTCCGACAATAGAGCCTAAACATCAGATACCCGAACGGGCGAACACCTCAACGGATCAACGCCCATTCGGTAAACGGATTATTACTAGAAATTCGTTTGAAATTTATGAGGATCAAATGGGTTCCCTCAGAACGCTCTCCTATCAGGAAAAAATGCAAGGAAAGCTTGGTAGTATGAGCGGTATGGTGAGAGAAGCAATCGACAATTATCTTCAGAGTAGAACTCCAGGAAAATAACCCGAACGCTTAAACGGTAGTTCGTCCGTTCTATCGTTCGTCTCAATGCCAGAACTACCGAACGAGCGATGGAACGTCGCATCGAACGGGACTATGCAAGTCTTTTTTTCTATGCTTATATTGCTGTATATAGAAAAGTATATCAATCGTTTTGCAAAAATATGGTCAAGACAAGCCTATCGAACCACAAAATACTACATAGAAATATACATCAACTCATCTTTTCTTTTGCCACGAGATACAGCAACCGCCATCTCCCCGCCTAGCGGGGTTTCGTGGGTAATGAATGGACTAGCTGGCCTGGGAACTTTGACACCGGATACCTCATGCAAACGGATCACCCAGATTTAATCTGGGTGACTAGGGGATTAGGAGCAATCCTTTAACCTGAGTAACCTCACCGACACATACGCTGCGGGTCAAGGTACTGAAAACTCAGTGCCTTTTAAAAATCGACGCGCAGCGTCGGTAGGAGAGCCATAGGAAACGGGAGAGAAGAAACAGGAGAATACGGAAAAAAGGGAGAGCCTCATAGTAGGTTAGCTTTGTTGTGCTTAAAAAAACGGCGAACCTCAAAAAAAAATAAAAGAGACAAACCTACTAACTATATTTTCTAATACCTCTGTAGCGCCCTAGAATACACTACAAACCATTCTTTTGCACGAGGACGTATGAATAGTGGATACCAACTTCTACTAATTAGCATCCTGGTATGATTCACCATAGTCGCATACCTGCATCTCTTCAAACTCTTCAAGTAATAATTAATACCTATGCAACTGCTTATCAGTTGGTTTGTAATTCCTCAGTGCATTACAGATAATTTGTATGTCTTCTTTCTCAACAAACATCCCGCTATCTTCTTCATAATCATGTTCTCCTTCACCTGATGATATATCATTAGAAAGTACATGGATTATCTTTGTTTGCACACCTTTCTTTTTCTTAATACTAGCCACTCTATCAATTATCGCAACAACCAAGCTTCTGTCAATAAGTAATCTTTTGGAGAACCACATTACCACCAATAAATAAATCCCATAGAAATATTGACTATTGACAAAAGAAAAAGGACTTTTCTACTATTATTTTATATAATATGCCAAAACCCCTGCCGATCAACAAAGCACTCTATTATCAACACAAAATATATTTCAAACAAACTAAATCAGCTAAAACCGCTAAGGACTCACAGGATGTATGGCAAGATAAGAGCGGTATCTCCTCCGATCGCATAGCCTCTCGTCAGCCTGCATCGGTTCAACCAGGGCGGCGATCGCCCCACTTGACCAAAACTACTCCTCGTTCACAAAACATACCCTTTGCCAAAAAGAAAGCCGTACCTATCCAGCTATGGGTAAGCCCCATAGTGAAAGCAGAAGTTCAGCGACAGGCCCAAATAGACGGCTTAAGCGTCTCAGCAACCGGCGCCGCCCTTCTTGAAGAAATACTGCGTCAAAAACTCCATGTACAACAAGCTGCCACCCTTGAAACAGTCCTTGAGAAGATTATCGCTAAAACAAACCGCTCCTTAGCAACTAGATTGACTTGGCTTCTTGTCAGAATCGCCTTTGATACAGGCCAAACACGAGTGATTTGCACCAACACCTTAGGCATGCAGGAAGGGATGAGTGAAGAATCGCTCAAGGAAATATTGGACACCGCTGACAAACGCACCAAAGCCAATCTCACAAGACGTACCCCTCAGCTTACTGAACTTGTAGCAGCTGTTGAAAAATGGCTTCTTGAGCCAGAGGAGGGGGGTAAAACGAATTAATGGCAGTTGTCAAAGCAAACTATGTAAAACGAGGAAACGGCCTGAAGGGTAGAGCAAAAGCCACGGTCCGCTACATTACCCACAGGAGAGACCGCGACAATCACACAGTCACCCGCGACCTGTTTGGCTTTGATGGGCCACTTTCCAAACAGCACGCCTACAAAATGATCGATGAGGCTCCCCGCAGCACTATCTTTTATCGTTTCGTGCTAAGCCCAGCCCCCAAGAGAGAAGATCGCTACAGAGACCTCAGACTTTCAGAGATCACCATCAACACTATGCTTGCCTTGGAAGAGCGCTTAGGCAAACAAGTGCAGTTTGTTGCCACGATACACGATAACCACAGTCCCCATCGTCACGTACACACTCTCGTCCTGGTTGAGCGTAAACTCACCAGAGCGGACTTTCAGGCGCTACGCCTTGAGGCCACAGAGCAAGCCTTATCTCAGCGCCGAGCACTTGATCGCATACGCGAACACCACCTAAGGCTTAGGCGCACCCGCAACAGTAGAGGTGCCCTAAGACACCCTCAATCAAGCGCTCCCCGCTACCAGAGCTACACCTGTTTTCTCTGCAATTATCATCAATCCCTGCCACTCTCAAACTTTGGCTATCGCTGCCCCAACTGCGGCCTATATCTTCGCCGCTTCAGAGAGAAAGAGTTTTTCTTAACACGAAGAAGGGAGGCAGGACTGGAAGTTAGTCTCTGAGCATGAAACGCTTTCTTTATATCCTAAGTACAGTTTTAAGTTTTCTTGGCAGCTGCTTTTCGAAGACTCATTCATTACACAATGCCCGCTTTGCCCGCCTTGATGAACTAACAAGTCTTGTGAGCCATACCCTTGATGAGGGAGGATTGCTTTTGGGAATAAGCTCATTCAACCAAATTCTTCGAGTACGTCTTACCAAGACACGCCCAGAGCTGGGCAACACACTCATCGTGGCGCCAACCCGCGGTGGCAAGGGACTACTTGCTGTGAGTCAACTTTTAACTTGGCCGCATTCAGTTGTGGTTAATGACATCAAAGGCGAGCTCTATGACCAGACCGCTGGCTACCGGGCAACTCTTGGCCCAGTCTTTTGTCTTGATCCACGGGGTTTGGGCCATTGCTTCGATCCTCTGCATACCCGCACTGACGAGGATGAGTTATATGCAGCAGCAAAAAACCTGTTGCATGAACCCCATGAGACTGATGGTAAGCCGTTTACCGAGCGGGCTATTAAAATGCTCACCCTCATGTGGCTTGCCGCCAGAAAGCAAAACGAGCATTCTTATGAGCAAACCCGCCTGCTGCCATTTACCAGAAATTTAGCTGATCTTGGTTTAAATCGCGCTGTCCCAATAATCCACGCGATCTCACCCGCCTTAGCTACCCGTATGTTTGATGGGGAATACATACCAGAGCATGACTACAATGAGAATAAATATTTGTCTTCATCCTGGGAATCCTTAACAGCCCGTCTCTACCCTCTTCTAACCGAAAAAGTTGCCCGCTGTTTTAATGGCTCGGATTTCACCGGAGCGGACATCATCACCTCCACTAAACCTATTACAATTTATTTATGTTGGCCTGAGTCCGCGCTTCTTGCCAAAGCGCCTCTCATTCGGCTGGTGTGGGAATCTTTGATTGGGCAGATGCTTGATACCTATGACAGAGCCAAAGGGGAGGCCTGCCATCCGGTATTACTCCTTCTTGATGAGGCAGGCACCGTTACTCTTCCCAGTCTTCCCCAATATGTCGCAACGGTTGCAGGCCGGGGCATTTGCGTGTGGGCTGCCATTCAAGACCTCTCGCAGCTTGAGCTTTATGGCATGCATAAGGCCAAAACCATCAAAAACAATATGGATACTAAAATCTATTACCGACAAGCATCAAGTGAAACCGCAGAGTACCTCGAGCGCTCTCTAGGCAAACAATCAGGCTTCGCCCACTCCCAAACACTACACGATGGACAAGAGGAGAGTCAGGGACTTTCAGAGCATGCAGTACCCCTTCTTACGGCCAGAGACATCAATGAGCTTAATCATGATGAAATTATCGTTTTTTTCTCCAACCACAAGCCCTTCAGAGCCAAAAGAATGGACTGGCGAGCCTTTCCAATCCTGACACAACGACGCGCAATTCCCCCTCCCAAACTTGCCACCCTTCCAGAACTTGAGTCAAACCCTTTCTACTTAAGAACAAAAAGCACGTGGAAGGGGAGAGCCATTGACCCAGACGATCTTAATCCTTATGAGAAGCTAAATTGATCCACAAACGCCTCTTAGGCGCCCTTAGAATTAGTCGCCATACTAGATTCGGAGCGCCTACTACCACGACTACTTTTTACTTATCAAAAATCAAGGTGCACGCGAGGCTCTATAAAAGGGGCTAAGGTCGCGTGCTTATTGACAAAATTCGGTCAGCTTGCGGAAGCAGTCAGGCGGCGTGTCACTCAAAAATCCACGAAAATCAAGGTATTTTTGCGCCTGACTGCTCCCGCCCCGCCTTGCTCTTGAGTATCCTCTTCTTTTATATCCTATTTTTTGCGGTTTAGATGGGCTGGTGTCGGGGCGGTCGCAGACCTCATTAGCGGTCAAGCAAAAGTAAAATTCCTCCCTTTAACCCTCCTTTCACTTTTGCCTATTGTTGTAGTGCTAACGCACAAGACTAAAACAACAGACTGTCTTCTGGGCTTCTCACTGTGACCCTCAAAATTTGCTATGCGTCAAGTATTTTTCGCAGGGGCGCGAAAAATGCTGCTAGAGACGGCAGCCCATTGACGCGCAAATTCTTGAAGGCTTTTGCCGTGTTTGTATTTGCCAGAAGACAGCTTCGTGCCTGAGCAATTTTTTAAGACAACGGAGCTTAGACAATCGAACTTAGAGCTATTTAGTTTTTAAAACGCCCTCTTTTAAGTTACGATCATTTTTTGATTTCCACTGCTTGAAGAGGAGACATATTATGATAGACCCTGACCGCCTTGAAACGATTTCAACCGATGCGCTCATCTCGCTTCAGAAGAAACTTAATAAAGAGCTCGAGCGCCGCTCAGGCGGGGAAATCAAGAAACTGCGCACCCAGATGGGCAAGCTTGCCAAGAGCCTGGGTTATGAGTTGGTAGCGGCGAGCCCCCAAGACCTAGGCGAAGACGCGGACAAACCCAAGAGACGTGGCAGGAGACGAAAGACTGAGGAGACTGCCGAGGTTGCGGAGGAATCGTAAGATCACAGCCGCTTTTGCAAGATGGGCTTTACAAGCCACTTATACCCGCACGTTGGTTTTTGGGTAAGACCTAAGCCCCAACATTCATTAACCCCAAAACGACGCTCTAAAAACTTCTGACGAGCTCGATTGAACCACCATTACTTTGGAATTTATAACATAGGGAATTAAGGAATCACCTGGTTGACACCCCCATAGACTCAGCAGTAGTTTCGGGTTTCTATAACAAAGAAAGAAGGGAGGGGTGTCCTATGGCGAGTCTAGGACTTGGACCACAGCTCGCGGTCGCTGTGGCTCGTTTTCTACTCCTCTGTGTTGTGTTGCTGACGCTTCCCACCCTTGCAGCTGCGCAGCCTACGCCACTTGCAGTCCAGCGCGTCTGGACCCAGGATGCAGGCGGCAATAACAAGACTTCCTTTTCCCCTGGTGAGACCATGCAGTTTGCGGCTCAGCTGAATAACTCATATGGGGCGTATCTGCTAGCGGCTAACGGGACGCAGCTGACCATCGCCACTAGCTTCGATACTAAACCAGGTGACTGTTGTCCGTTTCGGATGCGGATGGGATGTCTTTCTAATGAAAACGAAATTTGTAGCAGATGTTAACACAGGCACCTAATAATCAATATCTTCATCTGGTGAGATGCTTGGTGTGTATTCCAGCGATCGCAATCGTCGGAAATTGTGATCACAATGGCGCGGAATTCACACGTGGGGGTAAAGAAAGGTAGGGCTGGTACCTTATTGTTTGGCATTAAGAGGTTCCTGTTCTTTTTTGCGGAACTGGGTTGATGGGAGGAGAAAGCCCGGATGAGATGATCGCAGAGTCCTTGAGGGCATTTGAAAAGAACATCAGCTAGTGCGCTCGAACACTATCTTTCTTGTTTATAGATATAAATTATAGAGGTACAACGTTATGAATAAAGAAAGAAATATTGAGTTACTAGGACAAGCGAAAAAGGAGAAACGTATTGATGAAGAGTCATATAAAATTCTTGTAGGCATAGCAGCACACATTGAACCGTCAGCGCAAATGGTCAGAGCCCAAACAGTTATTTTAATTCCTGTTATGGTCGACGACTCACCTTCTGTTTGGGAATACAAAAATGACAAGGCAGTAAGAGAAGGGCACAATAGTGTCATAGAAGCGCTTAAAGGCTCACAAGAACATGCAAGCATTCTTTTCCGAACGCAGTACTTACACGGATATACACACAACAACTGGGTGAAGCTTAGAGATGCAAAATCTATTGAAGAAGATGATTATAAGCCGGTAGATGATACGCCTCTTTATGATAGCACCATTGAACTTATAGGCAGCACTATAATTAAGATGCAAGAAGCGCGGGATGAAAATAGGACAGTACGTTTCAGTGGATTAATTATCTCCGATGGTGAGCATTATATTAAAGCTGAAGATGACCGACCATCAGTAAAAGCTAGGAAAGCAGAACGTGTAAACAAAGTGATTAGAGACCTCTTCGATCGCAGTAATGCCGACTTCCAAAATACGTTAGCATTTATGGGGATACGCAACAAACGGCTCGAATCATCTGGATTATCATTTCGCAGCGTTGCAAATTCTATGGGAATAGACGATGAGAGGGTAAATAAAAAAGGACAGCCTGTCATGCAAATTATTGAAACTTATGCTGATGCTACGTCAATAAGACGGGCATTTGAAATGTTTTCTGAATTCTCACAAACAGGGGAAATAACGATATATGGAAGATCAAGATAACGACAAGAGGGTATATAATAAATACCCGTTCCTTTGTATGTTAGAATAGTAGTAAACGATGGATAAGGAATCTAACCAGTTTACCATTCAAAGCAAGGAATTATCACAGCTTGAACAACTGCTAAATAAAGAAATGGCAGGTGCCCAAGTGGTACTTCTTACAGGCAGCACTTCACTTTGGCACATGAACGAAGGTTTGTTACGAAATGTAGCGACAGGCCGCCTCGCCGATCCTCAAAGAACGAAGATCAACAGTGCTTCTCTTTATGAACGGAACGATTATTGGGAGAAAAGAGGCACGCGACCGGATAAACGGCTCCATGAGTGGCAGACTAACATGGATACTTATCTCAAGAAGCAACTTCAAGATGAAGAGAAACGTAATCTGTTGGAAAGAATTCTGAAACGACATAATCAAACTCCTGATGAGGTAGTCGTAAACGCGGAAACTATCTATAACAGACTCATGGTAGATCAAAAAGGAGATGTTGAATTTTTTGCCAGAAGACTGAGTAGAGAAGATATTAAACAACACGCAGAAGTCATCCAGGAATTCGCGGGTATCTATGGGCAGAATTCAAGCAAAATAGCCAAAATACTTGCCGAGGGAATAATAAACGCTAACGACCAGCCTTGCGCACTTATCGACTCAGCCCAAAGAGAGTTAAGCGATGAAGAGCGAATTATACTTGAGACACTTGACCTGCACGCGCAAGCCAAAGAGAAAAAATATCTAGGGCAAATCGCGAAAGCTCAAACAAGGTATCAGGAGCAGCCGGCTTTACGAGAGGTGGCGCAGCAAACAAAAAGTGAGCCCCATAAAGCCAGGGAAGAACTTAGGCAATTGGTGGAGGAAGACGTCGGAGTTTGCACAGAAACAGATAAGGGGCAAGACGCATACTTCGCGGATACCGAAAACGCGATTTTTGGTGTGTTTGACGGAGTAGGAAGTTATAGGCATAGTGGTGAAGCTGCTAATATAGCTAGTGAGCACATTAACGTCGCCCTAGCAGGCATTGAAAGCAATCTGGATCTTGATAAAACAAAACATACAGTAAGGGACGCGCTTATACAAGTAAGTGAGGAAATAAATGAAGAGGTAGTAACACGATATAAAATCGTAGAAGAAGACATAAGGAAAAACATTGCAGGAAATTTATCAGACGACGATTTTGACAATAAATATAAACCAAGAACTGAATATGATAATAGTTCCATAAGCAAATGGATAAAAGGAGAACTTGACGCAGCTGAGCCAACAGAACGTTTGTATAATGGTTTAACAAGCTATATCCATGGTTGGATCAAGAAACAAGTAACTATGGCTACAACCGCCTCCGTAGTCAAACTGTGGCAGGGAGAAAATGGAGATAAACAAGCAATCATCGCTAATGCAGGAGACAGCAGGGTTTATGTATATAAGAATAAAGAGGATAAACTGGAGATAATAACTATCGATGATAACTTTCTCTACGAGGTTGTGGATGGACATAAAGCAAGAGAGATACAGAAGGCATTAGGCAATGGAGCAAAGATCAAGGATGTTCTGGCAGAAGAGACGGTTGTACTTAAAGAATCAAATCCACTACACAAGAAGTTGTGGACATTTCATCATGGCACGATATGGAATGAAAAAGATTATCGTTTTTGGCAAAATGGAGAAGTAGAAGTACCGCTTAAAAACATTAGCTCTTTTGCAATGACGAGGCAAATCCCATTTGTAGGTACAGAACCAACTATAAAGCAAATAAAAATCGCATCAGGTGATAGGATTGTAATGACGACTGATGGTGTTCACGACAATTTACGCACATCAGAAATTGAAGAAATAATTAGAAACAACCCAGACCCAATCGAGGCAGCTAATGCGGCAAAAAGAAAATTAGACGACATACGAGAATTAGCGCGGACATTGAAAGGCAGAAGCTATAAAGCAGACGATATAACGTTTGTTGTTATCGCCATAAACTAATCTTCTTAAGTGGATACCCACTTCTTCTTAAAGATGTGCTGTCCGTCGATATACCCACATGAAAGAAGTATATGTCAATAAAAGACTTGTAAAACTACCAGATAAATGTTGGAAAGATGGAGCAGAGGCCAAGATACATAAAATCGATGCGGAGATAGTTTTCAGTACTGGCATGGTTCGAGAACAACAAGTTCTTAAACTTTTCCGCGAACCAGACGACCCTCGTTATCAACATGACCAAAACGCACGCAACGCCGCCGAGAAGCGCCTCAAGTATCATCGGCTTTACGCCAAGCTAGAAAATTTTCCTGAAAATCTGCCCCAGCGGGTTATTGTTCCGCAGGAGATCGCTAGAGACAGCAATGGCACAATCGTGGGGTACTCCATGCAATTTATGGCAAAAGCCGAGTTATTTAAAGAATATGTGCATAATAGAGATTTCCGCGACGGTTTAGGACGAAATCATTCAGATATTGTGAATAATATAATTCTTCCGGTGTTTAGAGACCTGCATCATACGATATCTGAGCTTCATAAGAAGGATGTTATAATTGGAGATTTTAATGATGCCAATGTGCTCATAGAAGAAGACAGGGCGTATATCATTGATGCGGATAGTTTCCAATTTGGAATATATCCATGTGAGTTATACAAGCCTGAATTTCTTGATCCAGCACTTATGAATCAGCGATCTGAGGGCATCGTAAAATTATACGGAAAAAAGTATACGGCAGATTCTGACTGGTACGTCTACAATATCATGCTCATGCAAAATCTGCTTTTCGTCGGACCGTACGCTGGGAAAGTGATATCGCATAACAAAAAGATTACAGAAAAGATACGCCGGGAGCAGCACTTAAACATCTTTCATCCGGATGTGAGATATTCAAACAAAGACAATTTCCATCATAAAATTTTACCGGATGATTTGCGCGAATACTTCTTTAAGGTTTTTGGGGAAGACAAACGCGGGAATTTCCCGGCATGCCTACTGGACATGTGCTGGAAAAAATGCACAAGTTGCGGAGTAGAACACGCGAGGGAAAGATGTCCTAATTGTTATCGAACAACGACTCAAACAGTCACGTCAGGTTCGGCTCAGGCAGGGGTGCCAGTTTCCCCGACTTCACTTCCTAGTGCTAAGTGGCCGCTCCAGTCTCGGCACATAGGATCAACAGTATCTCAAAGAGTCACATCTCAATCATCACGACAAGCCCGCGCGCAAAGACCCGCTTTGAGAGCGACAGACAATCTGAAAGGCTTTATAAAAAGACACAAAATTGGGATAGCCGCCGCCGCAATTTTCGGGTACGTTATTACGATGAGTCCATTTGAAGACCGTATTACACAGCTTGAACGGGCCCTACAAGAGCGTACCGGAGTCTTTGATTGGAACGCACATAATGAATTAAGGCATCTTCATATCACCAATAATCCGCCTCACCTGAGAAAATCCATGGAGCACTCTAATGTCATTTTGCAACACTCATACATGGATGGCTATATTCTAAATATTCTAAGCGAGTGGCAAATAGACAAAAACACCTCCGCGGCGCGCGCCAATCTTCGGAGGAGCGCTCGACATTTTCCCGATCTGCGATTCATTGCAGCAGCGTGTTTTTTGAAGATTGGTGATTTGTACGTCTTTGAAGGCAATATAAATGAGGCAAAATTTTCTTATCTAAAGGTGGCTGAAGACAAGTCCTCTGATATGACGCGATACCGTGTGCTTGCAGAGGAAAGACTATAGAAGAACAAACGATCAAATTCTTTATCGCTCTTGGGAGAGATATATGTGGAATTCGGACAATCAAAAAGGAGAAAAACTTCCGGTAAAGGATAACCAACTTCTTGGCACAAATAATTTTGTCTATAAAGATTGGATTGGACACCAAATAACTCGGTATTTGAACTTCCAAAAGACATTAACTTTGCTGAAATTACAAGAATAAAATATTTCATCATTAGAAAAGCTCTTTAAGCCTGATTAACTCGACGGTGAGGGGAGCATTACCCGTTTTTAGCCGAACTCAGGCGTTTATAATGGTGTATAATATACTGAAGTGTTAGATTATGTTCCCCCCGTGTTGATGTAGCGGTATAACGTTGCTCTGGAAACATTGAGCATTTTGCAAATCTCATCGATGGTATTGTTTTTGTCATTATAAAGCGATTGCGCCAGGGTTATTTTTTTTGGTGTATTGAGGGATTTCGCTTTTGGTCTGCCGCCTAACCTTCCTCGCGCTCTAGCAGCTTGCAAGCCTGCGTTTGTCCGTTCTCTAATTACATCTCTCTCAAATTCCGCCAGTGCTCCAAAAATATAAAAGACGAGTTTCCCTCCTGATGTTGTTGTATCAATATTCTCCGTAATACTCTTAAACCCGATTTTTCTATTGTTAAGTTTTGTAACTGTTTCAATGAGATGCTTGAGGGAGCGGCCAAGCCTATCCAGTCGCCAGACAACGATCGTATCTCCTTCTCGAACATACTTAAGCGCTTCTTCTAATCCAATGCGCTCTGCTTTTGCTCCACTTGCAGTATCTGTGAAGATACGGCTAACACCTATTTTCTCAAGCGCATATTTTTGAAGATTTAATGTTTGATCTGATGTGGAAACACGAGCATAACCAATAAGCATACACGTATCATCTCAAAACTCATGACAAAAGACAAGGTTTTGAGAATGATTGTACATCATATCGTTGATTATATTGTTGTTTTTATTGACAAACAGATACACTTTGGCTATACTTTGGTTGTTATGAACACGACTACCATTCACATTAAAACAGATGTGCAAACACGGGAAGCTGTTAAAAAAGTCGCTGAGGAATTTGGTTTTACGCTTACTTCACTTGTTAATGCACTATTAAAGCAGATTGCAAGACGCAAGCGACTTACCCTTGATCTTGATGAGACACCAAATCAATACATGATTGAGTCGCTGAAGAAATCAGAGGAGGATATAAAAGCGGGCAGAGTGTCGCCTTCCTTTACGAACGCAAAAGACGCAATTTCTTGGTTAGATGACCCAAACGCATCCTATGCAAATGGAGATAAAGTACGGGATGAGGTTTAGAAAACAATATCTAAAAGCAGACAAAAAAATCAGAACTGCTTTTGCGCAAACCATTGAGCTGTTTGTTGAAGAGCCTGATCATCCAATACTGAGAAACCACTTACTAAGAGAAAAATTTGCAGGATATAGAAGCATTAATATAACAGACGACTACCGAGCGGTTTTTCGAGAAACCAAATCCGGGGACAGGACAACTATTACCTTTCATATGATTGGCACACACGATGAGCCTTATGGTGAAAATTCATAAGGCAAGTTAGAATATCGCCAACTGCCCTGTTCTCCTCTGTTCTTGCCTTTTAAAATGCAGTCCCAAGACTGCTTTATACATCACCCTGGTTAACAGAAACACCCGCTCTATTTCTTCTTTCTTGGGAACTCTTCCTAGTTCGTCATGCAGGGCAAGAGCTATTTTTGCTTTGAGGAGTTTCTTCTTTTGTTCCGGCAGTGCCATACCGAACTATTGTCTCAAAACTCAATGCAGTTGTCAAGTAAAAATACCATGATTTAGAGATAAGTTTTAAGATGATACACGACGCCTTCACCCCTGTTTTTAAGAAGACAATAATTACCGTCTCAAAAACGGTGGTTTTTGAAACTGAATGGGGCCTAAATTCAAGGCTCAATCCGAACACCTACCCCTCTACATTGGTGCTTGACAACCTTTTGGTAGACGGGGTGAGGTACTAAAATCAGAAGAGACTTACAGGTAAAAGAAACAGGTGCATAGATAGAGCGAAGCTGAGCACTGTATGGGGCTTGTGGCTGCCATGATGGGCAGCTTTATCCTAGTCCGAGCAACCGCCCCCCTACCTATCGCCTTTCATAGTCCGTATAAGCCGAACAGATACCGTAGCAGAGCGAAATATGGGTTCATCATCGTAGTCTAAAAGTACGGCAAAAACTCGATGGTCAACACCTCCCAGGCGATTTCTAGGAACATGCCACATGCCGTTGGAGGGTGGTTCAAACATGCTTTGTGGATAATCTTTGTCTGTACGAATAACAACGATTAACTTTCTCCCATCTCTAATTTCAGAAGGTTGCAGGTTGCCTGCAACCGTAATTAAACGGGTGTTACCGCCCAGTCGAGTTTTGAATACAGCACCTTCCACCGGTTCTGTGATTACGAGCTTGTTACTTACTGGCATGGTATCCTCCATGCTAACTGGATCAGGAAGAAAAATACGCATAAACCACTGCCGTGTTGCAGGAATTGCAAGTGCAATAGCTGTAACTATACCAAGAATCGTTACAACATTGGAGACGATTGTAAGTAGAATCTCCACCACTTACCTGCAACAAAGTTAGACGTATTATCACACAGCATGCATCGCTTGGTGCCAATTATACTGTTGCGGTAAGCTACATAAGACTTGACATGATTTATGAACTACCATCATGGATAAGTTTTAAGAGCACTGTATGGAGGAGAAGCCAATTCGCTCAGTCGCCCCTATGAGAATCCCATCAATCCGGAAACAACAAGCATTTTAGAGCTATGCGGACTTAAGTTGAGATAACTGTTCGGTAAATACTTCACAGGGAGTTTTGTATTGAAGCACTTTTCGCGGTATGTTGTTCAATTGGTAAACGACCTCGTTTAACTTTTCCTGAGAAACATCGCGAAAATCTGTTCGTTTAGGAAAATATCTTCGTATTAGCCAATTGCGATACTCGTTTGTTCCTCGTTGCCATGAACTGTATGGATCGGCAAAATATGTTTGCATAGCAAGATCTTCCTTCAATCGTACATGCAGATAATTTTCACTGCCATTATCCAGTGTTGTTGATTTGCGAGCTTGTTTCGGATAGAGAACTGAAAATACAAAGCTGTGCCAGATATGTTTCTTTTGCGCGAATGTGGGGTATTTGGTAGGCAAAGAGCAATCGGGATATTCGTTCTACTTCTGTATGAATACCTGTTTTATGTTTGTTGCCAACAACGGTATCGCCTTCCCAATGTCCAAACTCTGAGCGTGTATTAATGTTTTCAGCTCGCTGTCGAATGGATACTCTATGGGGAATTTTAACTGACCAGTGCCTTATGCCAAGCCAGCGGCTTCTCTTTTTGTGGCTTCTTGGGAGCTTCTCCCATAATCGCAACTCTTTTTGCTCCCTATCATAAATATATTGATAAATAGACTCATGGTTAATGTATTCTTCAGGGGATCGTTGGCCTTCCTTGATCTCCTTTCTCAGTCTCCCCGCAATTTGCTCCGGTGACCAGCCAAGCTCTAATTTTTCAAGAACATAGGATTTAAGTCCTGGACGGGTCTTGAGCAAATATTTTTTATGAAAGTTTAGTTTTCTTCCTTCTGTGGCTTTATGAGCATGAATGGAATGATATATTCCATCTATTTTATTGCGTTGTAGCTCATCGGAAATACTGGAAGGGCTTCTTCCTAATCTTCTGGCAATTTCTCGAACGCCGTCTCCGGTTGCATGCCAGTAGGCGATCTTATCACGCTCCAAAGCGGTAAGTTTATGATTTGATTTCACTATCTCCTAACAGTATACCACCAACTCTACTGTTCGGATCCGAAAT
Source organism: Gammaproteobacteria bacterium (assembly GCA_050740915.1). Lineage (GTDB taxonomy): Bacteria > Pseudomonadota > Gammaproteobacteria > JBOHHR01 > JBOHHR01 > JBOHHR01. The sequence goes on from JBOIEG010000118.1 coordinate 30,320, forward strand.
TGAATTTAGGTCTCCATCCGATCCGGTTCAGCCCCCGAGCCGACAATCCCTCTTGGCCCGCACAGCGCGGGACACCAAAACGCCCAAAACTTGGTGCCGCTGGTCAATGAATAGCCTGGAAAGTCCCCGATTCCAGCTCGAGGAAACGCACGCCCGGCACGGGTCTTCAACCGATGCCGCATCCGTTCGACCGCATCGGCCGATTCGGCCAGCGGCGATGGCTCGCTGAAGCGTTTTTGCCAAGGCAAGTGATGCGGCTCATGCCCCGCGGCGAGCAAGGGGTCGATGTGTGCATCGATACAGGTGTTCACATTGGCCGCACTGAAGTAGCCGGTGTCGGCCAACAGCTGCGTGACCTCGCCCAGGTCCTCCGGCAAAGGCACCCAGCCTCTGGAGCATCGGTGCAACCTGCTGCTTGTCGTTAGCCGCTTGCGTCAGTTCGGTGGCGACCACCAGCATGGTGTCGGTATCCACTACCGCTTGGGCGTTGTAGCTTTGCTCGAAGCCCCCACCGGGTGCGGGCATGATACGCGAGTCGGGATCGGTGAGATTGACTTGGTCCTTGGCACAGGGACCGGGTGTGGGCGGTGCCGGCGGACCGCCGCGGGGCTTCTTGCCGGTGCGCTCGCCTTTGTCTTCGCGCGCTTTGACCTCGACTTCGTATTCGGCCTGTTCACGGACGAAACGCTCGGCGGCACGCGCCTCGATCTCGGCCTTCGCCTCACCAATGGCTTGCAACCGAGCCTCACGCCGTGCCAACTCCTCGGGGATGTTTAGCCCCTCAGGCAGCGGCTCGGCATCGGCCGCTTCAGCACGCGCCAGCAGTTCTTTTACCTCCGCCTGCAACTGTGCCTCAAGCTTCTCGGCATGCCCATAGGACAGCGCACTGTGGCGCGAGGCATTGGCGTGGATCTTGGTCCCATCCAAGGCCACCGTTCCCAGCTTCAACAACTTCATCGAACTTCTCAGCCGAACGCTCGCAGTCGCTGTGATCGACGTCCGTATTGTCGGCTACGATGGCCCCGATATAGCTCGGGTGCCGGGCTTCAACCCGGAAGTGTCGAGTTCCTTCTCCCTCCGCGCAAAGGGTTGGCTCACTCGCATTCACAACCTCGACCCCGATGGTCGCGGCGCAAGCGACTCCTCCGCTAAAAGCAACGGTCACCACCGCGACAACAAACACGAAGGGTGAAAAAGAAAAAGCGCTTTTTGTCATAATGTCATCGCATCAGGCCTGCAACTCAAGCCGGGAGGCCAGTCGTGGCGTAGAAAAAACCCAGAGAGCCCCCTTATCTCGGTTAATGTTAATAAAAAAACAACTTCGAGTGTTGTGCTGCGGTGATTGAGGAACCGATCAGAACAGAAACCCGTTTTCGGCGGCGGATCGCCGTTGGCCTTTTGTATGTCGTATTCAACACTCAAGCGGCCGAGCTGCGGCTCGATACGATCCGCCTCCCTTTGGGTTTTCATATCGCCGTGTTTGCGCGCGTTCCGCAGGCCCGTACGATGGCGTTGAGCCCAAGCGGTACTCTATATGTGGGCACGGGGTCTAAGAGCGTGTTTGAAAAATCGACAGAGGGCTTTCGGACCAGGTTTTCTGATGAGTAGGTGCCGTGGCGCCGTAACCTGCGGCACCCCGTAGCATGCACGGGCCTGTTGGCGGATGATGCTTTTTTTATTCCTCTGAGGGCGCTCACGTGAATTCGGACTACCCTTGTGATCTAACCGAGAGCGAATGGTGCCTATTGCAGCCGCTGCTTCCGCCCTCTGCGCTTCGAGGCCGGCCGCGCCGCTGGTCACTGCGCCATGTCGTCAACGCTATCTTCTACCTCCTGCGGGCGGGCTGCGCCTGGCGCCTAGTGCCGCATGATTATCCGCCCTGGCCCACCGTCTATCATTATTTATTTCCGCGAATGGCAACGCACCGGGCAGTGGCACTGTATTCATGAAGCCCTGCGCAAAGCCGTCCGACAAAAGGCTCATCGCGACCCTTATCCCTCGGCAGCGATCATCGACAGCCAGAGTGTGAAGACCACCCAAGAGTCGGGTACGATTAAAGGATATAATGCGGGCAAAAAGGTCAAAGGCCACAAACGCCACGTGCTGGTTGATACCCCGGGGCTGCTGTTGGGGATCTCCATCACACCGGCCGACGTCCCAGAGCGAGCCGGTGGAAAGTGGCTCATCTCGGGGCTCAAGCCGCTTCAGCCGCGCCTCGCGTTGATTTGTGGCGATGAGGGTTATTCGGGGGAGGAGTTCACTCAGTGGTACAGCGCGGAGAGGGGCTGGCGGCTGGAGATCATCAAGCGCAACGACAGTGCCGAAGGCTTCGTCGTGCTATCCTGGCGTTGGATAGTCGAGCGCATGATTGCCTGGATGGATCGCTTCCGCCGGCTCTGCAAAGACTACGAGCGCAAGGTGCAGACCAGCGAATACCTGATCGAGGCTGCTATGATCCGTCTGATGTTGAGGCGCCTGACCAGATAGAGGCTGCGATTTTTCAAACACGCTCTAAGGAGGTCTACGCAGTCAGAGACCAGGACGGCGACCATAGAGCAGAGCGCGTCTTTACGATTGCACGCGGACTGAAGCGCCTCGTTCCGGCGACAGAGAGCGTACTAAAATCTATTTGCTAGCCTTGAAGATATGGCGCAAAGATTATTGCGCGGGGGGCCGTTACGTATTGACTATTGACACTCAATGGGTACACTAGGAGCCTGTCGGACTTAGGTTGAACACCAAAGCCATAACGTGCGTGTTGAACGCCAAAATCGAGGTTCGGGTGGTCATCAAGGCGATCGACTCCGTGAGTTGATGATGGACAGACTCTTCT
>JBOIEG010000119.1:0-6830 GCA_050740915.1 Gammaproteobacteria bacterium
TTCCGGCGGTGCTCGGAATCCTCATGTATTTCAATATACACTGCGGTTCCTGCGCTCCGGCGGAACGCGACCTTCCTTCGCTCGCGACGGTTTTTCACAAACTCTCAGGGCAGATGGCCCAGAATCGATAGCGGTTGTGCTCCTGAGGCTCCGAACGAACTGGACTTTCGACAACTCGAATGCACCATTCCTTTTCAGATACGGCCGCTTCCGGAGAACCTCCTTCTCAAAGTATCCGGTGAACCGGTAGGCTGTCATGCCAAGTAAGCATAGCGTAACGCCTCCTGACGATCAGTAGCCGCTTAACGAAGCTGTCGAAAAACCCGTTTATGCTTCGGCATGCGCAATTACCCGATGCGTGGGATCCACGGTGGGCTACCCCGTATTTAGAAAAGATGACCTTCAGCACTCTTCCTTGAAGACCGTCTCCATTGGAATCCCTTCCAACCTCCCTTCCCTATATGCCTCAAGCCTTTTTTCTGCTTCCTCCACCCATATCTCGTCCAACCTTCTATCTGGCTCATCGAGGCTCTTCAGCAAACCTTCCACTACCCTAAATCTCTCTTCTGGTTTAAGCCTCAATGCTTGCTCAAGGATTTCTTTGCCACCGATTTTTGCGTCACCTCAAAAATACGTACCGCCCGGTACGCGATGGCGGTGATAGCCCGGCATGGACGCGTCGTATCACCGCTCAATCATTCGGCGGAACGCCCCCAAGGGGCTTCCGCCCTACGGCACTGCATGCAGATCGCTTGCGGTCACCTATTGCAAAAACTCCCGCACATCCACGAAGTGGCCGGCCACGGCCGCCGCCGCCGCCATCGCCGGGCTAACTAGGTGGGTCCTACCCTTAGGGCCTTGTCTGCCCTCGAAATTGCGGTTAGACGTCGAAGCGCAACGCTCGCCCACCGCGAGGCGGTCCGGATTCATCCCCAGGCACATGGAGCAGCCCGGCTCCCTCCACTCGAAGCCTGCCTCGATGAAGATTCTGTCCAATCCTTCGGCCTCGGCTTGTTGTTTTACCAATCCGGAACCCGGGACGACCATCGCCTGGGTGATGTTGTGAGCGACCCGTTTGCCGCGCACGATCTCGCCGGCGGCTCGCAAATCCTCGATGCGCGAGTTGGTGCAGGAGCCGATGAACACCTTATCTAACACGATGTCGGTGATCGGTGTACCCGGCTCAAGACCCATGTAAGCCACTGCTCTGCGCATTCCTTCGCGCTTGACGGGATCTGGCTCGAGCTCGGGATCAGGCACACGCTCCGTGACCGCTGCGACCATTTCCGGCGAAGTGCCCCAGCTAACCTGCGGGCTTATGTTCGCCGCATCCAGAGCCACCACGTCGTCGAACAGCGCATCCTCATCCGAATGCAGATCTGCCCACGCCGCCGCGGCTTGCTCCCATAAGCCGCCTTCGGGCGCATAAGGCCGTCCGCGGACGTATTCGAGCGTGCTGTCGTCCACCGCCACCAATCCGGCGCGAGCGCCCGCTTCGATGCTCATGTTGCATATGCTCATACGGCCTTCCATGGACAAGCGGCGGATGGTATCCCCGGCAAACTCGATGGTATACCCGGTCCCACCGCCGGTCCCGATAGCACCGATGATCGCAAGCACGATGTCTTTAGCGCTTATTCCGAGTCCAAGCTCGCCATCTACGCGCACCCGCATATTGTTGGCTTTTTTCAGCACCAGGCATTGCGTCGCTAGCACGTGCTCTACCTGTGACGTGCCGATCCCAAACCCAAGTGCGCCCAAAGCGCCGTTGGTAGAGGTATGAGAATCACCGCACACGATGGTCATGCCGGGCAGGCACGCACCCAGTTCGGGGCCGATGACATGCACAATCCCCTGGCGGACATCTTCTACGCCAAGCAGAGTGATACCCCAGTGCCGGCAGTTGTCAACCAGGGTCTGCACCTGCAGGCGCGATACCGGATCATCGATGCGGGCGCGATCCCGGGTCGGCACGTTGTGATCGCATGTGGCTAGGTTTGCGCCTATCCTCCAAGGAGGCCGGCGCGCAAGCCGCAGACCCTCGAAAGCCTGGGGTGAGGTGACCTCATGGAGGAGATGCCTATCGATATAAATCAGACTGGTGCCGTCATCCAAGTCACAGACGACGTGAGCATCCCAGAGTTTGTCGTACAAGGTTTGACCGCTCATGTAGGCGACGTATTGCTAGGAAAATGAGTGGGTACTTGGAAGGTTCTACCGCCTTCCCAGCTTGTACACCGGGCGGGGTCCTTTGTCCAGGTAATAAGGCATCATCTGTGGCGCCAGCGCCGCCAAGGCTTGGATACGGGATGGGGAAGCGGGGTGGGTGCTTAGGAGCTCTGGCGGGCCGCCGGAAGTCTCTTTGGCCATCTTTTCCCACAGGCTAACCGCCGCATTCGGGTCGTAGCCCGCCTTTGCGGCCAACTCGATGCCGATGCGGTCTGCCTCTGTCTCCGCTGTGCGGCTGTTCGGCAGCTTTATGGCCAAGGCGGCGGCGAGGGAGCCCGCGCTGAGCGCAAGCCCTCTTCCCTCGCTCGCTACGGCTAAGCCCATTAGCGCGAGATCAGAGGCCAGAGCCACAGACATCTTCTCTGCGGTGTGCGCCGAAAGCGCGTGCGCGATCTCATGGCCCATGACCTGCGCGATCTCGTCGTCGCTGGCGTTCACCGTCTTGGCCAAACCGCTATAGAACGCCATCTTGCCCCCCGCCATGGCCCAGGCATTGAGCGTCTCGGGGTCATCGATGACCTTGATCTCCCAGTCCCAATGCGCTGTCTCGGGGCGGTATGTTATTGCCTGTGCCACCAGCTTCTCGGTGATCCCGAGCACCCGTGCCGTTAAGGCCGGGTCGCTGTTTATCTGACCGCGCTTGCCATAGGGCGCGAGCTGGCCGAGGTAGGCTTCCTTAGACGCTGCGATCGCGTACTGCTCGGAGACCAGCATGAGCTGACTGCGCCCAGTCACAGGGTTCGTGGCGCAGCTCGCGAGACAAAAGACCATGGCCGCAAGAGTGATTAGAGTTCTCATGTGACTGCTCCTCAGCGAGACATTCTGGCCCGAATCGGTGTGACTAGCCTTTAGACAGCCGCACCACAGTTCGTCCCGTCAGCTCTCCCTTCAGCATGCGTTCGAATACGCCTGGAAGCTCTTCCAAGGCCACTTGAGCGCTTACGATCATATCCAGATGACGGGGCTTGAATTCGCTCCCAAGCCTTTGCCATAGCCTGTGGCGCAGCGGCGCAGGACAACCGGCAGAAGTGACACCCAACACGCTCACGCCGCGCAGGATGAAAGGCATGACCGTGGTGTGCAACTCGCTACCGCCGGCGAGCCCGACGCTGACGATATTACCCCACGCCTTGGTCGTTCGGGTCAACCACGCGAGGATCTCGCCACCGACATTGTCCACTGCTCCACCCCAGATCCCCGGTTCCAGGGGGCGACTGCCCAAATCCAGGCTCTTGCGATCGAGGATCTCGCGGGCTCCCAATGAGCGCAAATAAGGGTACGCGCTGTCCTTACCGGTGACGGCCGTAACCGCGTACCCCAGTTTATCCAGAATATCTATGGCGATGCTGCCCACCCCCCCGGTGGCGCCGGTCACTAGTACCGGACCGCCCGCTGGGCGCTGCCCGTTGTCCTCCATGCGCTGAATGCACAGGGCCGCTGTGAACCCCGCGGTGCCAAGCGCCATGGCCTCGAACAACGACAAGCCTTTGGGCAGCGCCACGATCCAGTTCGCGGGAACGCGCACGCGCTCAGCAAATCCCCCGTCGTGATCGACGCCCAGCTCATAACCGGTTACCAGTACTTCATCGCCCGTCTGGAAGCGCGGATCGGAAGAGGACTCGACGGTCCCCGAAACATCGATCCCGCCCACCCGCGGGAAACGGCGAATTATCTTCCCGGATCCCGTGGCCGCCAGCGCGTCCTTGTAGTTAACGCTGGAATAGGCGGCCCGGATCACCACCTCACCCGGGTCTAGGTCCTGCCAGGCGAGCTGCTCGCATTGCCCCCAAATCCTCTCGCCATCCCTATAGATCCGGAAGGCTTTAAACCGCTCCATTGATCCTCACTTCAATATGCTCCATCATCGTGCTCGGTGGACCGCTGTCTTCTTGCTGTCGACCCGAGAACACGCGTGCTTGGCCCCATACCGCCGATACAAGGATCTCTTAGCGTTAGGAGATGACACATGTGGAGACGTGCGTTGTTGTTGGCGCTGGTCATCCTCGTCCTCGGTTCCCGAGCTGAGGCTGGGGAATTGGAGAGTGGGATCATCGCACACGCAATGGGGAAATACGATAAGGCGCTCGAAACCCTGCTGCCCTTGGCGGTGGGCTCAGCGCAACCCATCGCGCAGTACTACGTGGGTTACATGTATGAGATGGGTCAAGGCATAAGCCAGGACTACAAAAATGCAGTGAGCTGGTACCGAAAAGCCGCAGAAAATGGTATCGCGCAGGCCCAGTACCGGTTGGGTGAGCTTTATGCCAACGGCAAGGGTGCTTCCTTGGACTACGAACACGCCTATGCTTGGAAAAGCGTGGCCGCCTCGCAGGGCCACCGACAGGCGCGAGCGTCCCTGCAAACAACTAAAGATCAACTCTCTCCAGTCGAATTCGAGCAAGCGGAGAAACTTTCCGAGCAGTTGATCCAGCGCTACGGGCCTAAACCGAGCAGCGCAACCAACGACCATCCGTAGCACCGTAGCACCCGTGCCGCCAAGCCGCATAACGCGGGTTACAATTATTAGCGATATCACCGGAACAATAGCTTAACGCCGGTCCGTATGCCCTCGAAAACGACCAACCTTGCGATCATGTTCGCCGATATCAACGACAGCACTCGTTTATACGAGCAACTGGGTGACCAGCTCGCAATCCAAGCCATCAATGCCTGCCTGGGGGCAGCCCGCGAGGTTGTCTACCGCAAACAGGGCTTTGTGATAAAAACTCTGGGAGACGCGATCCTGTGCGCGTTTGACACTGCAGAACAAGCGATTCAGGCTTCTTGCGAGATCCACGACGTCCTGGACGATCTGCAACCCCCGCGCCCCGACTTGCGCTGGTCCATGCAGATCGGATTGCACTACGGCTCTGTCATCTTGGAGGGCGGCGATGCATTTGGTGACACGGTTAACACCGCCTCGCGGATGGCCACGCTTGCAAAAGGCTCCCAGTCGATAACGACCCGAGACTTGGTGGAACAGTTGCCGTCTGCACTTAAGACAAGCGCCCGGATTATTGGCCAGATCCCGGTGCGTGGAAAGAAAGAATCCTTAGAGATCCACGAGATCATCAGACTAGACAAAGATGTCACCATTACTCTGGATAAAGACGCGTTCTCCCCGCTCAGAGACAAGAGCCGTTCTCATTGCGTGTCTGCACAGCTCTTGCTGTGCTATCGCAATAAGCAAGTCCTGTTGGATCAGAAGCGAAAAATCGCAGTTCTCGGCAGAAGCCTTAATTGCGATCTGGTGATAGAAGAGCCCCGTGCTTCGCGCGAGCACGTTACGATAGAGCTGAGGCGGGATCGCTTTGTCCTCATCGATCGGAGCACTAACGGTACTTATACGCGCGGGGACAACACGGCGGAATCGTTCCTGCGGTGGGAAGAAATGCAGCTGCCGGAAGAAGGAGAGATCAGCCTGGGCTGTCCCTTCAGCGAAAACCCGCAAGAGCTGGTGCAATTCCGCACGCCTTAAAACCAACCCCCCAGAACTTCAAACATTTCGCCAGCATGGGCTAATGGTCAAACTCCTCCTCAAACCCGGCGGCCGATGATAGCTGACGATCCCAACGTCGATCCTCGTGAGATCCAGAAGTTTACGCGATTGGCCGCGCGCTGGTGGGACCTCCAGGGAGAGCTGAAAACCCTGCACGCGATCAATCCGCTGCGACTGTCCTATATTGTTCAAAGAGCAAGCCTACGCGGCAAGACAGTGCTCGATGTGGGCTGCGGCGGCGGGATCTTGGCCGAGAGTATGGCGCAGCTGAATGCACAGGTGACGGCAATAGACGCGGCAGAAGAACCGCTCATGGTCGCTCGCTTGCACCAGCAGGGATCTAGCGCCCAAGTCGACTATGTGCGGGTAACACCAGAAGTCTTCGCGGCGCAGACCGGATTGGGGTTCGACGCAGTGACATGCCTTGAGCTACTGGAGCACGTTCCTGATCCGCAAGCTATCGTAGGCGCGTGTGCGCGCTTGGCGAAACCCGGTGCCGATGTGTTTTTTTCTACCATTAACCGCACCCCTAGAGCGTATGTGCAGGCCATTGTGGCCGCCGAGCATTTGCTCGGCCTATTACCCAAGGGCACCCACGCTTTTGGGCGGTTTATCCGGCCCGCGGAATTGGCGGCCTGGTTACGCAACCATGGATTGGACGTCGCACATATGGTGGGCTTGAGCTACAATCCTATCACCCGACACTATTCTTTGACCCGTGATGTCGGCGTAAGTTACTTGCTTCACGCGCGCAAACCCGCGGATGCCGCCTGATAATCGCATCGGCGCAGTGCTCTTTGACCTCGATGGCACACTGGTCGACACAGCTCCTGAACTAGCCGACGCAGTCAATCGCCTGCGCGAAGAGCACGGGCTTAAACCGCTTGCTTTCAGGCCATCAGGCCCCCTGTATCACGCGGCGCCTGTTGGCCCCCGTCACCGCACGGTTGATGATCGATCCTTGACCATCGCTTCAGACTCAGAGTTTGTGAAAAAACCTACTGCGCTCGGGATCTCGCGTTCCGGCGGTGCTCGGAATCCTCATGTATTTCAATATACACTGCGGTTCCTGCGCTCCGGCGGAACGCGACCTCCCTTCGCT
>JBOIEG010000120.1:0-3397 GCA_050740915.1 Gammaproteobacteria bacterium
ATCCCCCTGTCTCCAGCGGCGTGCGTTCAGCCGGCTGCAACTTGATCGCCACGCGGGTGGTCGGCATGAGCGAGACCATAGCAATCACTGGAAAGTCTGTAAAGTTATTTAAGGGACACTACACTAGGTGCCGCGGTCGTCAAGCTCGGGCACTGCGCAAAGGCACGCCCCGACCCATTCGAGGCGTTTCTGCCTGCACCCCACTTGCGCCTATCGCGCTAGGCCTGGGGCTGTAAGTGGCGAGCTTCAGTGAGAATAATGCCCGTACAAACCGTGCGTCACTATCGCATCAATCGCATGATGGATCAGCGGCTTGTAATAGCCCTTGGAATAGAAGCCTGCAGGCGGACAATAGTATCCGCGCGGCCTGGAATAGGGATAATGCCGGTACCCGGGCCCGTAAAAATGGGGTCTGTAATTGTGCCGATACCCGTGGTTCGGGTAATAGTGTCCATAAGGTTGATAGTAATGGCGGTGGAAATAACCGGTCGCTTCTGCCGGTCCAGCCAAGCTTATACCGGCTGCTACGAAAAACGACAACGCTGCGCTTGAAATGAATCGTTTAACTGACATCGCAAGATCTCCGCTCTCAAGTGACCATCGCGATGCTAGGACAGCCAGCCTGAATCCGTACTGAACGCTGAGCGACCGACTTTGCTCCATCCCTGCGCCTAAAAAAACCTAAAGCTTTTCCAGGTCCAGGGAGTGGAGCCCCTTCTGAATGAACCAGGCCTGCGGCTGGGCTTCGGATCCCCGAAATAAACCAGGTAGACAAAGATCCCATACAGGAACAGGAAGCTCCAGTATTTGAGCATCACCAAGCAGGCGAGCTGAGTGCCAAAATCGGGGTTTTCGACGAACAATACCCTCATGCACTCAAACATTGTTAAGACCGCCCTCTCCCAGGCATTGCTAAAATGGCAGCCCGTGCCCGTGGGCAGTCATACATAAAATCATGGGAATAGAGAGCACGGTGTTGGTGCGAGAAGTGAGGAACGCTATCTTCCTCGCCTTGTCCTTCTCGGCATCAGTAGCCGGTTTGAGACCTAAAACCTTCTTCTGGTTCGGCCAGATCAAACCCCAAACGTTGAACAGCATGATGGTGCCCAACCACGCGCCCATCCCGATGATCTGCGATCCGGGCTGAAAGGTAAAAGCTTGAACAAACCCGCCGGTGTAGCTCAAAGCCCAAGCGCCGCTCAGCCAGGTGACGAGCGCGGCCCAACGAAACCACAACAAAGCGCGGGGAGCGACGTATTTTCCGATCGCCGCAGGCCCCGGACCCTGTTTGTCGGCGGCTGCGGCGGCCATCGCCGGAACCTGAACGAAGTTGAAGTAATAAAGCAAACCGATCCACGTAATGCCCGCGAGCACGTGGAGCCAAACGGCGAGTCCGAACTGATTCACCTTTGTCGCCTCCCTTAGGTTATTAGCTTTAGCAAAATCGCGATCAAAACGGTGAGAACAACCCCGCTAATGATCGTGCCTGAGATTGATTGTAGGGGATTCATGGTGTTGCGCCCTCCCATTGTCCATATTTAGAACCATTCTATTACGTTCGAGCGGCTTGGACAACGAGCTTGTGCACGCGTGTCGATAGCGCATCATAGGTCCACTTTTTCAGCACGATTTTTTTATATGGCCTGGACCAGAAATAGGTTGGGTGCGCTATCGATGGATGTGGCGATCGGCACCTCCTTGCTGGTCATCGCGATGAAATCTTTCGCCGGATTCAGCCTATGCGCAACACATGGATGTAAACTACCCTCTCGCGGGGATCCTCATCCGTCATCGACAGCCCGGCGGCAGATCGCTCGAACAGCGCCCGATGAGGATCTTTTTCGGACCGGCCTTGAAGCCCGGTGACGCGCGCGGGTGCACCTCAGTGGCCAGCGTGAGCTCAATAACAAACAAAGTGGAGGTCATCATGCTTAACCACCTCAAACCCCTACGTTACATTGCGATATTCGGCGTAGCCACCTTCGCGGCGGCCCCAGTGGCTGCGGAGGAGACCGTGCAAACTCCGGCGCAAGGCTACAACATCCACGTCGTCGCGCCACACCGCCATGAGGATAGCACGGTACACGGCCCCTATCACCACTACTGCAAGCCGATCAAACCCGAGATCTTGCAGTGCATGATCTTCCTCTCGGCCGATCCCAATGCCGAGCTCGTCGAGATCGAGTACTTCGTCGACAAGAAGCTAGCGCGCAGCAACGTCACCTTGGAACAATGGAACAAGCACTTCCATGATCACACGGAAGAAATAGCGACCGGACGGGTGCAAGTACTGGATGTAACACCGGAGAAGGCCAAGGAGATCGCGGAAGCGGCCTCGAAGACCGATGGCATCATCTTCCACCTCTGGCCTGTGGGCGCCAAGGTCCCGAACGGTGAGGTGACGTTCCCCACCGCGATCAGCCACAAGCCGGTGGAAAAACTGGAGATACCGGAATAACAACAGCTCGGAACGCGGAGGGGCGCCCGGCCCCTCCGTGCACTCCACTGAACTCAAGCACGCGCATGAGATCCAGCGACGATGAAAAGCTAGAGGTCTTTCCAAGAGATCAATAAACCAGAAGGCGGGCGGTGGGGTATCTACCGCCGATAGGCTATGTGGAAACACTTTGTCGCAGTCGTACTAGGCTTGATTTCCGCCGGTGCGGCCTTCGGGGTGGAGTGATCCCATCCTTAGCGAGGCGATGAGGGCAAGTCGGGCCCCGATCGAAGCAAGCGGGTTGTCAACGGCCTTTCAAGGCAAGGCAGTCGGTGAAGACCTCCATTTTTCGATTGTTTGATCAATCTGCTCCGCCAAACTTGCTACACCTCTCTCTGTGAGTTTTTTCAAATAGCCTTTGATCTCGACCACATAGTCACCGATAAGTCTCTGAGTTCTGACGTTCACCAGACGCACTTTCAGATAGGCGAACAAAAAACTTGGCTTGTGCACCCGACCGACGGCAACCCAATCCACCTGAACCCGCCGTCCCAACTCTGACGCAAGCTCCGGGCGTTCGAAAAGATAACCAAATGACACGTCCGTTTCTGCTTGCATCGCCGGATCGATGCTCACCAGCTCATAACCGTACTTTTTCGCTAATGCCGCCCGCAGCAAAGGCGCGACCGAGGCCGTACGCTCCAGTTCTTCTGGGGTGCGCGGTAAGAGAGTCAAATCATTTAAATCGAAATTCAATACCGCAACGCGCGTATCCGCCGATACCGGAAAGCTTAACAACAGAAGTAAACCGAAAACGGAACGTGTCAAGTGCAACCCTAGGAGCCTGTCGGACTTAGGTTGAACACCAAAGCCATAACGTGCGTGTTGAGCGCCAAAATCGAGGTTCGGGTGGTCATCAAGGCGATCGACTCCGTGAGTTGATGATGGACAGACTCTTCT
>JBOIEG010000121.1:0-2234 GCA_050740915.1 Gammaproteobacteria bacterium
CATCATCAAGAAGATCGAGCGGGCGCGGGTCAAGATGGAGCAGATCAAGCCCAGATCCACCCTGCCCCGAGGGAAAAAAGAAGGCGGCTTAACTGTAAAGTTATTTAAGGGACACTACACTAGCAAGCTACGAGGTCAATGACTGGATCACGCGCATAAGCGCTGCCCTGCCGTTAGGCGACGGGGCTATCGGCCGCGTCGTGAACGTCGTCACCGTAACCGTGGTGTGGGACGACGATCGCAGTGGCGCGGTTGACGCCGCGGACCCGAACTTTGTCATAAGCACCGGATTATGACTCAGTCGGCACGAAACCCAGTTAAGGTTTGGGACCAGCGCGGTCTCACCCTGGTCGAGATCATGGTGGCGGTCACGTTGGGGTTGATCCTCACCGCGGGCTTGATCCAGGTCTTCGTCAGCAACAAGCAGGCGTATCGGGTGCAAGAGGGACTCGCGCGCCTGCAGGAAAACGGCCGATTCGCCAGCGATTTCATCACCCGCGATCTGCGCGGAGCGGGCTTTCTGGGCTGCGCCGGGAACACCACGCCCGTGGTCAATACCTTAAACAGCGCGGGCTTGCTCCCCTGGAACTTCGCCTCCCTCATCCAAGGATCTGAAGCGACCAATACGACCGCTTGGAACCCAGCCCTGGACGGCAGCATTGTCAGTGCCCTGGGTGGGCGCGATGTGCTCACAGTGCGCCGTTCCGTCGGCGACGCGGTTCCGGTGATCGGCCAGGCACCGGGAGCCCCGCCGGGATCCAATCCCATAACCGTGGCTCTAGCGGCTTGTCCGGTTCCGCCAAATCCGCTGTGTGATTTTGATACCCCTCCTAACCCGATCGCGATGATCTCCGATTGCACTAACGCCGCGGTTTTTCAGGTCACCAATCCCAACCCGAGCGGCGGCACCATCAATCATGCTTCCCCCGGAGGTGCTGCTCCCGGCAACGCCACAACCGACTTGGGTAAAGATTTCACCAACACGGCCGAGGTCGTCCGCCTCTCGACCATCACCTACTACGTGCGCCAAACCGGGACTGCTTCGGGGCGGCCGGCGCTGTGGCATCAGGTCGGAGGCGCGGCGGCCCAAGAGCTGGTCGAAGGCGTAGAAGATATGCAGATCCGCTATGGGGTGGACGCGGACGCGGATAGGGTCCCCAACCAATACCTGCAAGCGAACGCGGTCACCGACTTCAACAACGTGGTCAGCGCCCGTGTGGACTTGTTGTTGCAGAGCATCGAAGACAACCTCACCAACGCCCCGCCGCGTTACACCTACAACGGCGTCACTTGTCCAGGGGGCGCGGGGTGCCCCACCGATCGCCGCTACCGGCAGGTGTTCGGTGCCACCGTCGGTTTGAGGAACAAGATGTTATGAAAACTCGGCCACCTACTCGAAACACGCAATCCGGGGCAGTTTTGTTCGTCGCGCTGATCATGCTGCTGGTGCTCACCGTGATCGGCGTCACCGCGATGCAGACCACGACCCTAGAGGAGAAGATGGCAGGCAATCTGCGCGATCAGACCCTCGCCTTTCAGGCCGCCGAGGCAGGCTTGCACGAGGGTGAAACCTGCCTGGCCAATCAGGCGGCGGAGCCTGTGGCCCAGGCGAACCCTCCTCCTCCTCCGTGCCCCACCTGCAACACTTGCGCTACCACGGTCTTCGGGCTTAACACCCCCGGTGATGTCCTCGCCAGCACCTTCTGGGACAACACCCCGCCGATCCTCTACCGGACCTACGCGGGCTCGTTGCAAAGAGTAGCCACTGCGCCGAGATACCTGATCGAATATCACTCCTTCATCAAGGACAGCCTCACCACCGGCCAACAGGGCGACGAGACCGGCCGGGTCACCTTCCGCGCCACGGCGCGCGGGACAGGCGGAAGCAATGTCGCTCAAGCACATACTCAAAGCACCTACACCAGACGGTTTTAAGGGCGGGGAATTAGACGGACAGGAGAAGCATATGGTCAAGCACTGGAAGAACTTTCTCACCGGTATCGCAATGTCGCTTTTGTGTTTCGCCGCAAGCGCACCGGCGGCTCCCCTGCAACTCAGCCAGGTGCCGCTGTATCTCGGCGGGAATATCGGCCCCAACGTGATGTTCACCCTAGGAGCCTGTCGGACTTAGGTTGAACACCAAAGCCATAACGTGCGTGTTGAGCGCCAAAATCGAGGTTCGGGTGGTCATCAAGGCGATCGACTCCGTGAGTTGATGATGGACAGACTCTTCT
>JBOIEG010000122.1:0-2426 GCA_050740915.1 Gammaproteobacteria bacterium
TCGCCGCAAAAGCAGCGACCGGCATCCGGTCGAAGGAAACCGGTCAACACGTGCAGCAAGGTGGTTTTGCCCGCTCCGTTGGGGCCGATGACGGCGACGATCCCCGAATCAGGGAACTGTAGATGCACGTCCACCAGAGCGTGGACGCCATCGAAGGATTTAGACAGGCCCTCACAGCGCAGCATGATCAAATGAATAGATTAGATAAGTCATCTTTCAGCAACCCTCAGGTCATCGCTTGGCCCGGTAGTTTGAGCTAACGTACGCCATAGCGTACTATATTGACGATTTAATTTAACCATTGAGGAAAGGTCGATGACGACTCTTACTGCCAGCGAGGCGAGGTCGAATCTCTATCGCTTAATCGACGAAGCGGCTTCCACGCACACGCCCATACTCATCACCGGCAAGCGCTCGAATGCCGTTCTTATCGCTGAGGAAGACTGGCGCGCGATCCAGGAGTCTGTGTACCTATTGTCCGTTCCTGGCATGAGAGAGTCTATTCGCGACGGGTTGAATACACCCATCGATGAATGCGCCAAGGACCCCGGCTGGTGAAATGGCAACTCGTCTTCACCAGGCAGGCCCAAAAAGACGCCAAGAAATTAGCCGCCGCCGGGTTGCGGCCCAAGGCAGAGGAATTACTCGATATCCTTAAGGAAAATCCGTTTCAGAAACCACCTCCCTACGAAAAGCTGGTTGGTGACCTGGCAGGCGCCTATTCCCGCCGGATCAATGTCCAGCACCGGCTTGTCTATCAGGTGCTGGAACAGAACCATGTCGTCAAAGTGATCCGGACGTGGACGCATTATAAATAGTGGTTCAGCCGGATACCCAGCTCAGCGTCCGAAGCCATAGCGCCCTACCAATCCTTGCGGGCGAAACATCATCATGAGCACCAACAGAAATCCGTAGATGACCTGGCGAAGGTTAGCGGCTACCCCACTGGGGAGTCCCAGGAAACGCAACGCTTCTGGTAAGGTTACCAGCACTACCGCCCCGATCACCGGGCCCCACCGGCTGCCCGCTCCGCCGATGATTACCATCGAGATCACGAGGATTGATTCCATTACTGTGAAGCTCGTCGGATCGATATAGGTAATGTAATGCGCATAGAGGCTTCCCGCCCAGGCCGCGAGGCCGGCGCTAACAGCGAAGGCAGCTACCTTGAAACGTAACGTATTCTTGCCCATCGCCTGGGCAAATACTTCATCTTCGCGTATCGCGCGTAGTACCCGTCCAAACGGGCTCGTTGACAAAAGGTTGACTATTAGAGAGGCAATGGCCGCGAATAAGGCCGCGAGGAACAGAAAGTTTCTGGGAGACTTAATTTCCCAACCGCAGATCACCGGTTGGGGTACTCCTGGAATACCAAGTGGTCCATGCGTCACATCCATCCAGTTATTAAAGACGTTAAACAAAATCATTTGGAAACTAAAGGTAGCAATCACGAAATAATCGCCATGCAGCCTAAGTGAAGGGATCGATATGATGAATGACGCAGAGATGGCGATGGCCGTTCCAGCCAGCAAGCCTAATAGAAATGGCACACCGAAATGCACAGCCAAAAGTGCTGAGGCATACGCGCCTAGACCATAGAATGCCGCATGCGAAATGGAGAGAATACCAGTGTAACCTATTATGAGATCGAGGGAGGTTGCCAAAATAACATAGATCGCAATCAGTATGAGGATAGTGAACAGATAATCCATATCTCGTTTGACCTATACCGAAGCTTTGGTGATCTTCTTGCCAAATAAACCTTGCGGCCTGCACAGTAAAAACACTGACAAAATTAGGAAGGCAATCGTATCTTGCCACTGTGCGCTCGTAAACCAAGCTCCGAACTGCTGGGTTAGGCCCAGTAACAGCCCGCCAAGTGCTATACCACCATTATTTCCTATGCCGCCTATGATCATGCTGACAACACCCATCATTAGAAGATTCATCCCCATTATGGGCGTCATATCAACATCTAAGGCAAACAATACACCGGCTATGCTCGCTAGTGCTGAGCCGATTCCAAAGACCCACAATATCACGACATCAATATTAATACCGAAAGCACAAGCGAGCCCGGGATCATTCGCGACGGCACGCACCGTTAGACCGATTTTCGCTTTTTTTAAAAAAATAGCGACACCAATTACTAGTACCACAGTCACCAAAAGTGTAAGTGCCTGGATACGTGTGATTCTAGCACTACAAATAGCAATGCCTTCCTCTACGATGTCTGCTCGAATAGTTTTAATATCGTCTCCGAAAAGAAGTGAAATGAGGTTTTGAAGGATAATGTATACCCCTAGGAGCCTGTCGGACTTAGGTTGAACACCAAAGCCATAACGTGCGTGTTGAGCGCCAAAATCGAGGTTCGGGTGGTCATCAAGGCGATCGACTCCGTGAGTTGATGATGGACAGACTCTTCT
>JBOIEG010000123.1:0-2733 GCA_050740915.1 Gammaproteobacteria bacterium
GTGAGGGTCGGCTCCGAAAGGGCCTGCCGCTCTCGAGCCACGTGACGGCGTGCTACCTCGACCGGGGGATCTACAACCTCCGGTGGACGGGCGACGACGCCTCGCCGTTCGTACCGAAGTTCCAGGACCCCGACACCGGGATCATCGCGCCGCGCTCGTGCCTCGCGACGCTTGACAACGACGGCATCGCCGCGCACCTGTTCCTCGGCCGCGGGCCGAAGGGTCTGGATGTATTCCTGTACGATGGCTCCTCGGCGCATCCCATCGGCAGAGAGATCATCGACGAGCTGATCCGGCTCGCCAACCCCGCCACGCTCGATTATGCGTTCGCGGCACTCGAGCCGGAGTTCAACCTCTACCTGCTGTTCGTGGCCGAGAACACCGACCTGTTCCCGAAGATGTGCTGGGTCTACAACATCACGAGTGGCCAGTGGTGCCGATGGGACTTTCCGTTCGGCATCTCGTGTGCTGGTCACTGGACGCTCGTAGATGTACCGGCCACAGCGTTGCCGGACGCTACCTCAACAGAGGGTATTCGTACCCTCATCCTCGGCACAACCCTCGGCATTCCCTACCGGCTCGACTACGATATCAGCTCGGATCGCCTCAACGCCTCCGGCAACCAGGTCTCCGGCTACCTTGACTCGGCTCACGAGAGCGAGACGAGGCTGGCGCCGGTGAGCTACGCGATTGAGACCGGCGCCTTCGTGCTCGACAATCCTGAGCGGCCGAAGGACATCGTCCAGCTCTCGGCGATCCATCGCCTGTGGCTCACCTATGAGGACCTTGGACGATGTGACATCACGGTCGAGATTTCGAACGACGGCGGCCAGTCGTACAACACCGCGGTCTCTCACACGATTGGGACCGACGGTTCGAGCGTCACGCCGAGCCAGGAACTCCGAGAGACGGTGGTGAGCTTTGCCACGCCGACGGAAGGGCGACATCATAGCATTCGGATCTCGAGCGCTGCGGACGAGGACGAGGCGCGGCAGAAGATCAGACTGTCGAAGCTCGTCATCGAGTATGAGACGTTGGGAGAGTTGCCGTGAGTCTGCCGAATCGCGAGTTCCAGCGCCCCTCGGCCCTCCCGATTGCCGTGGACGAGCTCTACGGCATCATGCGGCTTCGCGCCTTCAAGTCGACGGGGTTCCCGGTCAACATACTCGCCGAGAACGACGGCACGGTGAGGAGCCAGGTTATCCTACATGACGGAACGGTCCAGACGCGGGCGCGGAGCGAGACGAATGGGTCGCTCATCACTTCGCTCTATGGCAAGTCTGCGGGAACCCTCACATCCGTAAAGGTCGAAGCAACTGGCGAAATTGACTATGTCATACACGGCAAAGATTCGGCGGGGCCGAATATCGATGCGTTGCTCACTGACCCCAATCGAATCCTGTGGAGTCGGGCGTTCCGAGAGCCGATTCTTCAAAACGGCGTCTTGCTTGCCGCCACGGCGACGACGATATACACCTGTCCGGCTAGCACCATCGTCGAGGAAATTTGGGTCGAGGTCACATCGAACGATGACACGAATCGGACGGTTGACTTGTTTGTCGACTTCGACGGCACCGGAGTAGCGACGACGGAGACTATTCTCGATACCGTGACACTCATCGGGAATGCAGAGCCTCGACGGTTTGGGCCGTATTCCCTTCAAGCAACTGGTACAGTTCGTGGACTATGCTCTAACGCCAATTCCGCTACGGCTCGTGTTTTCGGCTGGACGAGGCCGAGTACGCCATGAGCCTCTATTTAGGACATGGGCTTTACGGACCGCCACCTATGTTGGGATGTCGTATCTTCGCAACGGCAAATCAATCCATCCCCTCGGTGACACAGACGGCTATCACGTTTGGTTCGGAGACTTACGATTTCGGCGCTCTCCACAGTCCGTCCACCAACCCCACGAGGATAACCTTCCCCCGTAGTGGATGGGTAATTGCCGGGGGTACGATAGATATGGCGGTCCCTACCGCTACGATTATCCAAGTACTGTCGATTCTACTCAATGGCGCAACTGCGCTGGGCGGACATTCGCAACTTGACGTTACTACCTCAGGAAACATCTTGACCGTCGTAACGGGATTTCGTGCCGCTAGGAATGACTACATTGAACTTTTCTTCATTCATACAAACGCCGTGGCTATCAATTCTGTAGCCAGCGGCGTTATCCCTAACTTTTGGGCACATCTTTGGCCAGACTAAGATGAGATTTTCTGTGCCTCAAGTCGTCGAACTCCTCTTTCCGTCGCCGGAAGAGTCTGTATCCCCAGCCCGACTACGGATTGACAACACCAATCTCGTCTTGGAGGTATTCTCACAAAGGGCGTGGACCCGAGTTGCTGTGATTGACAGCACTGGTGGAATCCGACGAGATGCTGTGTTGCCTCCGGGTTTTCGCCGGGATGTGGAGCCGTAAATGCCAAACCCTGATGGGCTCGTATACCTGGCCGAGTTGGGTATCTCCGGCAGGGTTCCAACGAGTCAACTAGGCTCCGGGACTGCGGACGGAACGACTTTCCTTCGAGGGGACGGAACATGGATTGCGCCTCCGGGCGGCGTCACCGACCACGGTGCGCTGACTGGTCTCGCAGATGACGACCATCCTCAGTATGCCTTGGATTCCGACCTCCATGCGGCAGTTACTCTAGCGGCAGATGCTGACGTCCTTCTTGGGTTATCGACACAGCAACTGACACTCGATTCCCAAGCCGCAAATCTTGTTTT
>JBOIEG010000124.1:0-2929 GCA_050740915.1 Gammaproteobacteria bacterium
GCTCCGACATCTGGTCGTACACCTTGCGCAGCGCCGGCGCCATCTTGTTCACTAAGGTGCCGGCCACGATCATCAAATCGGACTGGCGCGGGCTGGGACGAAACACCACCCCGAAACGATCCAGGTCATAGCGGGAGGCCCCGGCATGCATCATCTCCACGGCACAACACGCGAGCCCGAAGGTCATCGGCCATAAGGAACCGGTGCGCGCCCAGTTGACGACATTGTCAACCGTAGTGGTCACCACGCTTTTTTCTAAGACCCCGGTTATTCCCACTCCAACGCCCCTTTCTTCCACTCGTAGGCAAATCCGACCACCAATATCGCCAGGAAAACGACCATGGAAAAGAAACCAAAAAGACCGATTTCCTGTAGCACCACCGCCCACGGAAATAAGAATGCGATCTCTAAGTCGAAGATAATAAATAGTATCGCAATCAGATAATAGCGAACATCAAATTTCATCCGCGCATCTTCAAATGCCTCGAAGCCGCATTCGTAGGGTGAGAGCTTTTCCGCATCCGGGTGCTGCGGGCCGAGCACAAACCAGATGGCGAGAACAGCCATGGCCAGCACCGCCGCGACGATCAAGAATACGAGGATAGGATAGTATTGTGTAAGCATGGCAACTGGGTGGCCGATAGGTGGAGATTATAACCGACTCGCCGCGGTGCACCAAATGAATTCCTGCGCTCGCAATGGAAGTGTTCGCTTGCTAGGTCGAAGATAACGTGTGGGATAGGGTGAGAAAGGTGGAACGGTGAAGATGGTATCGGGCCTGTTGCTTTTGTTATTCCTCTTGGTTACCGGCTTGCTGGCCAGCGCTTTGGTCGCCAACGGCACAAGCTGGAATACGCCGCCTGGGGCGCTTAAGCGCTTGGGGATTTATTTGGGTACAAACATGGCAACGACCGAAAACAGCTCCTTGCCGGAGCTCAAGCCCCGGCGCTATCCGCTGACCGGCGAACGAGCCGTAAAGACGATACGTCAAGCGCTTGCCGAGCTGGGATGGGTCGAATCGGCTTACCATCCCGAGCGCGGCGAGTTCCATGCCGTGGTCACCACCCGATTATGGCGATTCAAGGACGACGTGCGGATCTGGGTAGAGGAAGAGGAAGCGGGCTGTGTGATCCACGCGCATTCGCAGTCGCGGCTCGGCAAGGGAGATCTGGGCGCCAATGCACGGCACATCCTTGATTTGTTTGCCACCCTAGAGCGCATCGTCGCCTCCGACCAAGGCCCATAGCGTGCCGGTACACCAAAATCGCGAGTACGGGCATGTCCCTCTGGCGATCGCGACGCGAGGGGAAGCGGTGGAGAATGTGCACTGTGGTTCTATCGCGGTAGTCTCTGGCGATGGCGCTCTCCTCTGCCATGTCGGAGATCCGCATTTCCTTACCTTCACCCGCTCGACGTTGAAACCCTTGCAAGCCATGCCCTTGTTGGCGCACCCCGATATAGAACGCTTCGGTTTTTCGCCAGCGGAGATCGCGCTTATCTGCGCCAGCCATTCCGGCGAACCGGAACACCTGAGAACCGTAGCGCGCCTACTCGCGCGGATCGGGTGTCGGGAAGAGGATCTGCAATGCGGGGTGCATGTGCCGCTGTACTACGAGTGCGTGGGAGCACCCCTGCCCTCTCCCACCACCTTTACCTCCTTACACCACGCCTGCTCCGGGAACCACATTGGGATGCTGGCCTTAGCCAATCTGCTGGGGGTACCCGTGGAGCGGTACCTAGATCCCGAAAGTGCGGGGCAACGTCAGATCCTCGAGGCCGTCCTGTACTTTTCCGAAGTGCCGCGGGATACCTTGTGTCTCGGAGTGGACGGTTGCAGCGCCCCTAATGTGGCCTTGCCCTTGTCGGGGCTCGCCTTGGCCTACGCCAGGCTCACTCGGCACAGCACCGATCCTCGCTATGGTAGGGCGCCGGAGCGGATCCTCGAGGCCATGGCGGCCCATCCCTACGAGGTTTCCGGGACCCGCCGCACGGATTTCATCCTGACTCGCGCTGGAGCGGGAGCGTGGTTAACCAAGATCGGCGCCGACGGTGTCCACGCCATGGCTATCGAAAGTCGGGGTTGCGGCATTGCGATCAAGATCGCGGACGGCAGCGCCCGGGTGCAGCCGGTGGTCGCGGCTTCCGTGTTGAGGCAATTGGGCTTGCTGCAAAAAACAGCAGATGAAGAGTTAAAAACGCTAGAGCAGGGCGCCATCTTGAACTGCCGCGGTCTACAGACCGGTCGCATCCAAGCGGTGTTCGAGCTGGATAGGCCATGGTAGCGCAAGAACGCCTGACTTATCGCACCCAAGGCCGGGGAAGCATCGAGCTGACCGAGGATGTGGCGCGTATCGTCTCCCACTGCGGCGTCCGGCAGGGGCTATGCCATGTGTTCGTGCACCACACCAGCGCTTCGCTGATGCTCTGCGAGAACGCCGATCCCACCGTGCTGCGCGATCTGGAAGCCTTTATGGCGCGTCTGGTGCCGGATGGCGACCCGTTGTTTCGTCATACCGCCGAGGGTCCCGACGACATGCCGGCCCACGTGCGCTCGGTGCTGACCCAATCGGCGCTGACCGTCCCGGTGAGCGAGGGCCGCTGTCTGCTAGGGACCTGGCAGGGGATCTACCTTTGGGAGCATCGTCGTCACGGCCACCGACGCCAGGTGACCATCACTGTGTACGGGGAGTGACGCGAGTACCCTTAGGGCTTTGCTCAGTTCTCGATCTTCAATAGCGCACGGCATCGATGTTCTCTCAATTTCCCAGTAACACTTTTTTGAGCCGCGACCGACGTCACGCAAAGCAGCGCATCGCTTGCAGGACCTATCATTCCTGACAGAGGGTAGTGCAGCTACCGGATGGGCGTCACGGTCAGGCGGCCGTCCTTGGTGACATCGATGCGGTAGCGGCTTCCGTTCGGGCAGAGC
>JBOIEG010000125.1:0-4674 GCA_050740915.1 Gammaproteobacteria bacterium
AATAAAGCCCTGGATGCTTCGTCTGCCATGAGGGATACCGTTGCTTCAGTTGTGTTCCCGCTATTTTACCAGCTCCCTTCTCATCATTCCCCTGTCCCAGGAGGTTTTTTCACAGCCTCTCAGACCGTGACTTCCTCGACTGAGCATTTCTCCGATGCCGCCGGCAAGGTTTTCGCCCGAATGGCGGCTTCGATCTCCGCCGCCTTCTCCGGATGCTCCTTGAGGAAGATCCGGGCGTTGTCCTTGCCTTGGCCTATGTGCTCACCCCCGTAACTATACCAGGCGCCGGTCTTCTCGATGAGCCCGCAGCCGACCCCGAGATCGACGATCTCTCCGCTCCTCGATACGCCCTCTCCATACAAAATGTCGAAGACGGCTTGCTTAAAGGGCGGCGCCATCTTGTTTTTGACCACTTTGACGCGGGTCTCGTTGCCTATGACTTCGTCACCGCGCTTAATGGGGCCGATACGGCGGATATCCAGCCTGACGGAGGCGTAGAACTTGAGCGCATTCCCCCCGGTCGTGGTCTCGGGGTTACCATACACCACTCCGATCTTCATGCGGATCTGGTTGATAAAGATGACCAGCGTGTTGGAACGCTTGATATTGGCCGTTAGCTTGCGCAGCGCCTGGGACATCAGCCTCGCCTGCAAGCCCATATGCGAGTCACCCATCTCGCCTTCGATCTCTGCCTTTGGTGTCAGCGCCGCCACCGAGTCTATGACGATGACATCCACCGCGCCGGAGCGCACCAATTTATCCGTGATCTCCAGCGCCTGTTCGCCGGTATCTGGTTGGGAGAGCAGAAGATCGTCGACCTTGACACCCAGTTTCTGCGCGTACTGTGCGTCCAAGGCATTCTCCGCGTCGACAAAGACCGCCATTCCCTCAGAGCGCTGGATCTCGGCCACAGCATGCAAGGCCATGGTGGTCTTGCCCGAAGACTCCGGCCCGTAGATTTCCACGATGCGCCCTCGCGGCAGCCCCCCGACTCCCAGGGCGATATCGAGGGCCAGCGAGCCCGAGGAGACTGTCTCGACGTCTTTAGATCGCGCTTACGTCGCCCATGCGCATTACGGCTCCCTTGCCGAAGTGCTTTTCAATCTGGCTCAGGGCCATGCCGAGCGCCTTTTTCCTTTGATCGTCCATCGCGGTGCCTCATCGAATATCAATGCACGGTGAAATAGCAACTATAAGCCATAAGTACGTAAGGTGACAGAAATTCCCCGTCTCCTGCGGCAAAGGGCTGCTCGGGATCGGACCGAGCGCCCAGCTCAGTGGCTCTGGCCGTGCTCTTCAAAGTGTTTGAGTTTCTTCGGCGCTGCCCCCGTTTGGTACTTGGGGCATAAATACATCATCGGCAACCCGCCGTAAAACGCCAATCAACTCAACGAAAACGAGAACAACAAGAACCGCGAATATCCGGCCATCGACAAGCGCATCAAGCAGACCTATATCGACGCCAGCACCGCGCAGAAGACCAAGCTCTACGACATGTACGCGCGTTTCTTCCGCTGGGCAAGCGATCGGCTCGACGCGAACGGCGTGCTGGCGCTCATCACCAACCGCAGCTTCATCAACAGCCGCACCTTCGACGGTTTTCGCGGGGTGGTCGAGCGCGAGTTCAACATAATCTACGTGGTGGACCTGGGTGGCGACGTTCGTGACAACCCCAAGCTATCGGGCACCAAGCACCGCCCGAGGCATGGGAGTACGGGCTCGGCAACCGCTCCGCGCTGGAATGGATACTCGATCAGTACAAGGAAAAAAGCCGAAGGACCCGACCATCCGAGCGCAGTTCGACATCTACCGCTGCCGACTACAAAGAACAAGTAATCGACTTACTCATACGCGTCACGACAGTCAGTGTACGCACGCAGGAGATTGTCGAAGCGATGGTCCGTGCCGCGTGCTAGCTCGGTTTATGCTCTTACGTTACCTTGGGTGTGAGGCCTTCGCTAACGCCGCCGAGCGCGTCGCATTTCTGTTCGAGCTATCACCAGTACACCAGCCTGTTACCACGCGCCGGAATATGGAGACAGACAGGACTGCATCAAGCGCCGTGGGAATGCCGGCACTGAGACCACTCGGTCACGCCTTTGCAAGCCATCCCTGGCCAGCAAGGAGCACGCTGTCGCTGCGCCATGCTGGCCCCGCGCCACCAAAGAGCCTTATGGACCGCCCGCGGCGCGCGGTCTGCATGGTCCGTCCTTGGCCCCGGCAGGCCGCGCGCCGCTCGCTGCTCAATGCCGGGCCTTGAGCCGGGCGCGTCCTGCCCCCTCCGAGGCTTCGTCTGCCGGCTGTCCCTGGCCGGAAGGAGGCAGGCTGGTGCCAGCCGCCAGCTTCGGAACCGCCCTACCGACCGACGCATGGGCGCTGCTCGTCCCTTGCAACGCCCTCCGTGACTTCATTTGGCGTCCGTCCCCTCCGTTTCCGCCGCCGCTCCGCCACGTCGGGCAGATGCTCGCTACGACGCGAACTGAAGCGCCACAGCCAGCTTACCGCGCTCGCAACTGCCCTCGCAGGCTCCGCAGGCGGCTCTGCCCTACCGGTATGCGCGGCGTCGCGTGAGAGGCTTCGGCGAGGCCGAGGCCCGCGCATCGTAAGGGTTTTGTTTTGCTGGTAATATCTAACATATAGATCATCATTTTATACTATATGCGTATGGATCATGCGGAACAACGTATAATGACTGCACGCCGCTTAGTGACTCTAAGCAAGTGCCGAGCAACGACGTATGGCGTGTACGTGGGCGCAACCCATCGGGACGGGGCCGGTTTCGCGCAGGACGTCGTCACTCGCCCCTTGCCTAGAATCACTAGGCGGCGGGGCTCGTTTCCAGCCCTGCACGAAACCGGCCGCCGTCGCGGCGACCGGATGATTGTGAACACGCCCTGAGCCGTGCCCGTTCTGCAGCGCCGTGCCTGTAACAACATTGACGCGCTGCCGTCGCAGCTGAACTCCGTTCTGCGCCGTGTCTACGCCGGCCGCGGCATCACGAATCCGGCCGAACTCCTGCTCGATTTTCCCTCGCTGCTACCGCCGACGCTGAGAGGCTTGCCGGAAGCTTGTACCGAACTGGCCGAGGCCTTGCGGAAGCAGCGCAAGATTGTGATTGCGGGTGACTACGATGCCGATGGCGCCACCAGCACCGCTCTGGGGGTCAGCACGCTGCGCGCTCTGGGCGCCGACGTGGACTTCGTAGTGCCCGACCGCTTCCGCATGGGTTATGGCCTGTCGCCTGAACTGGTGCAGGAGGCGATCAAGGCCGGCGCGCAGGTGCTAGTGACGGTGGACTGCGGCATCGCCAGTCATGCAGGCGTGGCCACCGCGCGCGGGAAGGAATTGAAGGTCATCATCACCGACCATCACCTGCCGGGGCCGACGCTCCCGGACGCGCATGCCATCGTGAACCCGAACTGCGTCGGGGAAGCATTCCCTAGCAAGAACCTGGCGGGTGTCGGCGTGATGTTCTATCTGTTCACGGCTTTGCGCGCCTATCTGCGCACACAGGGCTGGTTCAGCAGCCGCGCCGAACCGAATCTGGCGGAAGGGCTGGACCTCGTGGCCCTGGGCACCGTGGCGGATGTTGTCAGGCTGGACCACAACAGTCGCATTCTCGTCGCGCAAGGCTTGCGCCGTATCCGCGCCGGCCGCGCGCGGCCCGGCATCAACGCCTTGCTGCAAGCGGCCGGACGCACGCTAGAAACGGTCTCTGCCGCCGATCTTGGATTCGCTGCCGGTCCGCGTCTCAACGCGGCGGGTCGGCTGACCGACATGCGGTTTGGTATCCAGTGCCTGCTGGCAGCAACCGACGAGGAAGCGCAGCCTTTGGCGCAGGAACTGGATCGGCTCAACCGCGAGCGGCGCGATTTACAAGGTGTCATGGAAGAAGGCGCGCTCGACCTGGTGGCGGCCAACTCCGCCGTCGGTATGTGTCTGTTTGATCCCGCCTGGCACGAGGGCGTGGTCGGGCCGGTCGCCTCGCGTATCAAGGAAAAATTGCACCGTCCGGTCATCGCTTTTGCGCGCGCGCCCCGGCCTGCACGTGCGCGACGCGCTGGCTGCAGTGGACGCCTCGCATCCTGGCTTGATCGTGCGCTTTGGCGGTCATGCCATGGCTGCGGGCCTAAGCCTGCGCGAGTCCGACCTGGGACGTTTTTCGGCCGCCTATAATGCGCTGTGCCACCAGTGGCTGGACGATGCCTCGCTTGAGCATGCAGTTGAGACTGACGGGGAACTCGATGACGGAGAGTTCACGCTGGATACCGTCCGGGCGCTGGAACAAGGCGGCCCTTGGGGCCAGGGCTGCGCCGAGCCCTCCTTTGACGGCGAATTCAAGGTGATCGGCGCAAAAATGGTGCGCGAAGACCATGTGCGCTATCAGTTGCGTACGGCGGCTGGGCGGCCGCTGCCGGCAATCCATTTTCGTGGCGCGCAGCAGGCGGTAAACGCCGGCAGTGTGCGCTTCGTTTACCGGCCATATGTCAACTGCTATAACGGATTGGAGCAGCTGGAACTCCAGGTCCTGATGCTTCTGGCCCGGTAGAATCTAGTGTAGTGTCCCTTAAATAACTTTACAGTTAAGCCGCCTTCTTTTTTCCCTCGGGGCAGGGTGGATCTGGGCTTGATCTGCTCCATCTTGACCCGCGCCCGCTCGATCTTCTTGATGAT
>JBOIEG010000126.1:0-11695 GCA_050740915.1 Gammaproteobacteria bacterium
TTGTCCATATATCCACAGCCAGAGCCTGTAGGACTTGCGTCAGAATCGTTGTTTTCCTCAGACGCCCTTAACTCCATGGGGTCTATCAAGTAGAAAACTACCCACAAATTTTGCTGAGGAGCCTCAAATAAAGAGTGCGCAAAAAGACTGGGACGCGATATATCATCAATTGGCCGTGAGCCTAAACGAAATAGAATGCGGGTTAATGTTGGCCGGAATGATTGGCTCTGCTGGTGGCGGTCGATGATCTGGGCGGTCTTGATGTCCACCTTGCTGATGATCAGGCAAATATATGTCCTCAAATTTTCTCTGTTGTTCTCTTTCGCGAGGAGTTGGAGTTGTGGAATCGCTGGGCTCTACCGATGATTCACCTTGTTTCTTTTCTTCTGCCATTTTTGAACCTCCATACGGAATTCCCGGAGCATGTCTTTGGTGCCAACAGTATGACACCGTCCACAGATAAAACCAACTGGAAAGTACGGATTACCGTCCCGCAAGGAACCTGGCACATGTGCTGTTGCCCTCGCTGACTCCGCGCTTACATCCGCACTGAATACGGGTGTACTGTTCGGGAGTTGTGTAGCCTTTCGGATCTCGTACTCCGGACGCCTGGATAAGCTCGCGCGCATGCGCTGTCCACTCCGCCTGAGTGTTTCCTCTGAGCTTCACGAAGCCCTGGTTGTTCGGCAAAACGTAATACGGCCCATCCGGTCGGTCAATATCATGCACGAAAGTTGGTTGCCAAGAGTTGTCACGACATTCTGCCATCGCTGCTATTCCTCTACTCTGTTTCTTTTGTCTTTTTAGAGTGACGCATCCCATTGGCAAGTTCCCACGTGATTGACAACTCACACGCCCAGCAGTACTTTCCTCTTCACGAAAAGGGTATTTATTTCCCTTATTCGCAGCAATGATCACTAATTGAGAGGATTGACCGATGAGAGGATTGACCGATGAAATGTACAGTTCCCGGATGCACACGTACTGAGTTTGTGCAAGGCGATGGGGCTCAACAACACAAATGCAGAACTTGCGGACAGCTTTCATCGCAGCATAGCGGCTGATAGATACCTCCTATTTTCGGCGCCCTTGACGGTTGCATTCGGCGCCAACGAAGCATGAAGTTAAAGCGGCGGCTTTGCCGACCGCTTGCCGCTTCCCCTTTCGCGCAGTGCAAACGATTTTGAGCCTTTAGCCTTCTGCAAAAAGAATTACCAGCAAGTTAACCCACGCCGCGACTGACTCAATTAGACCTACTGATGGAACCGTAAGTACGACGGCAACTCGAATCGAGCTCGAAGTCCAGCGGTGCGTTTACGATCGCCATTCTGGCGCACCAAATTCTCGCATTTTTGCCGCGCACTGATCCCAAGTGCCGGAGAAGACGATCTGAATAAATCCGGATTTCGCTAGTTTATGCGTCCCAGGCTCCCCGGGGCTGTCACAGGCAACCGAGTAGCCACCCGTCGCCGGATTGTAACCAACGTGACATGTGTTCATATCTTGACCTCCAGTCTTCTACCTGCTTGGAGTGGTGTTCTACGATGCCTCCACAACCTCGGCAGTTTCCTCAGTCTTCGGTTTCCTCCCCCGCCTCTTGGGTTTGTCTGGGTCTTCGCCTAAGTCTTGAGGGCTTGTTGCTACGAGATCATAGCCCAAGCTCTTGGCAAGCTTTTGCATTTGGGTGCGCAGTTTCTTGATTTCCCCACCTGAGCGTCGCTCGAGTTCTTTATTGATTTTCTTTTGGAGAGCTGTGAGTTCGTCGGTTGAAAAAGTGTTAAGGTCAAGGTCGCTCATACGTATCTCCTGTTCGGTGCGGTGTTATGTAACTGCGCATATCGAGAACCCTGGACTCGCATCTATTATTCACCTGAAGTGTGGTTGTCGGTAGTCGCTGTTCGATATAGCTGAGATGCCGCCGGTTCCCCATATGCCGTAGCGCGTGGCATCGCCAAACGACTGTATCGCCAGTTCGATAGCTTTTTGCTCCGCTTGGCCCCGGTTAGGAAATGGACCGAGACGAGCATAACGGTATTGATCATCCTGTTCTGCCATGTTCTGTATTGTCCGAGCCGGATCATGAAAATCTTGCGACCACGAGAACAGGCCATTAACACAAATCTCTCGTTCGTTTGTCTGCTTGTTTGTCCGGTACACTACATAATAGAACTCGACCGCACCATCTCCCGCAATTCTGTATCCTTGACTACGATAGTGAGCCTGTATATCCGTGGACATTTGGTTATCCCCCTAAGTGTTTAGATAATTTGGGTGATCACCTGCTACATAACGAATACCAACATAAATTCAATGATAATAGCTAAATAATATGTTTTCAAAGGAAGCCCCTGCTTTTTAGGGAGAAAACTATCTTTTGGAAATAAGACAAAAGCCTTCAAAAATTTGCGCGTCAAGGTGCTGCCGTCTCTGGCAGCATTTTTCGTGGCCTCTCACGAAAAATACTTGACGCCAAGCAAATTTTTGAAGGCCATAAGAGACAGGCCAGAAAACAACCCAATGTTAAAGCAGGAGAGATTTTGTCCCGCTCTGCGGGACTACAACAACATGCAAAAGTGAAAGGAGGGTTAAAGGGAGGAATTTTACTTTTGCTTGACCGCTAATGAGGTCTGCGACCGCCCCAACACCAGCCCATCTAAACCGCAAAAAATAGGATATAAAAGAAGAGTATACTCAAGAGCAAGGCGGGGCGGGAGCAGTCAGGCGCAAAAATGGAGCGGTATTTTTGAGTGAAACGACGCCTGACTGCTCCCGCAAGCAGACCGAATTTTGCCAATAAGCACGCGACCTTAGCCAATTTTATAGAGCTTCGCGTGTACCTTGATTTTTGATAAGTAACAAGTAGTCGTGGTAGTAGGCGCTAGGAATCTAGTATGACGACTAATTTCGTAAGCGTCTTAGAGGCGTTTGCGGATCAATTTAACTTAGCATAAGGATTAAGGTCATCAGGGTCGATAGCTCTCATCTTCCACTTCTCCTTTTCTCTTCTCCAGGGGTAAGTAGAAAGGCTTTCCACAAGAGGAGGCAAAGGAGAAAGTTGGGGCGGGGCAATTGCCCGTCGTTGTGTCAGGATTGGAAAGGCTCGCCAGTCCATTCTTTGGGCTCTAAAGGGCTTGCGGTTGGAGAAAAAGGCGATAATTTCATCAGATTTAAGCTCATTGATATCCCGGGCCGTAAGAAGGGGTACGGCGTGCTCTGAAAGTCCCTGACTGGCCTCTTGTCCATCGTGTAGCGTTTGTGAGTGGGCAAAGCCTGATTGTTTGCCTAGAGAGCGCTCGATGTACTCCGCGGTTTCACTGGATGCTTGTCGGTAATAGATTTCAGTGTCCATATTGTTTTTTATGGTTTTGGCTTTATGGTGGCCATAAAGCTCCAGTTGCGAGAGATCCTGAATGGCCGCCCATACTGAAATACCCCGGCCGGCAACTGTTGCAACATATTGGGGAAGACTGGGAAGAGTCACGGTGCCCGCTTCATCAAGAAGGAGTAATACTGGATGGCAGTTTTGGCCTTTGGCTCTGTCATAGGTATCCAGCATCTCTGCAATCAGGGACTCCCATACCAGCCGGATGAGCGGCGCTTTGGCAAGAAGGGCGGACTCAGGCCAACATAAATAAAGGGTAATCGGTCTGGGGGACGTGATGATGTCCGCTCCGGTGAAATCCGAGCCATTAAAACAGCGGACAATTTTTTCGGTGAGAAGCGGGTACAGACGGGCTGTTAAAGACTCCCACGAGGAAGACAAATATTTATTCTCAGTGTAGTCGTGCTCCGGTAGGTATTCCCCATCAAACATACGGGTGGCTAAGTTGGGTGAGATCGCGTGGATTATGGGGACAGCGCGATTTAAACCCAGATCCGCTAATTTTCGGGTAAAGGGGAGCAGCCGGGTTGGCTCATGAGCAAGCTCGTTTTGCTTGCGGGCGGCAAGCCACATGAGGGTAAGCATTTTAATACCCCGCTCGGTGAAGGGCTTACCCTCAGTCTCATGGGGTTCATATAACAGGTTTTTTGCGGCCGCATATAGCTCATCCTCATCCGTGCGGGTATGCAGGGGATCGAAGCAATGGCCCAAACCCCGGGGATCAAGACAAAAGACCGGGCCAAGGGTTGCCCGATATCCGGCAGTCTGGTCATAGAGCTCGCCTTTGATGTCATTAACCACCACTGAATGCGGCCAGGTTAAAAGTTGGCTCACCGCTAAGAGTCCTTTTCCTCCTCGGGTTGGCGCCACAATCAGGGCATTGCCAAGCTCCGGGCGGATCTTGGTAGGACGCACTCGAAGAATTTGGTTGAATGAGCTTACTCCCAAAAGCAATCCTGCCTCATCAAAGGTATGGCTCACCAGGCTTATTAGTTCGTGAGTTTTGGCAAAGCGCGCAGGGTGGAGTGAATGAGTCTTGGAAAAGCAGCTGCCGAGAAAACTTAAAATAGTACTTAGGATTATAGAGCACGCGTTTCATGGGGAGAGGCTAAGTTCCAAGCCGGCCTCCCTTCTCCGAGTAATGGACAAC
Organism: Gammaproteobacteria bacterium; assembly: GCA_050740915.1. Classification (GTDB taxonomy): domain Bacteria; phylum Pseudomonadota; class Gammaproteobacteria; order JBOHHR01; family JBOHHR01; genus JBOHHR01. The sequence continues at coordinate 4,533 of JBOIEG010000126.1, forward strand.
TCTCTGTTTCGGGAGCGACGAAGATATAGGCCACAAAAGGGGCAGCGATAGCCGAAGCGCGAGACTGGTAAGGCTTGGGTGTAGTTGCAAAGGCGGCAGGTGTAGCTTTGGTAGACCGGAGCGGCTTGGGATGGGCTCTTTGAGCTTTGGCGTCTAGTGCGCCTAAATGAGCGCCTTAGATGATGTTCCCGTATAGGATCACGTGCTCGGCGCTGAGATAAGGCTCGCTCTGTGGCCTCAAGGCGTAGGGCCTGAAAGTCCGCTCTAGTGAGTTTGCGTTGTACCAATACCAGGGCGTGTACGTGACGATGGGGGCTGTGGTCATCGTGGAGAGTGGCAACAAACTGCGCATGTTTACCTAAGCGCTCTTCAAGTTTGAGGATGGTGTTGATGGTAATCTCTGAAAGGCTAAGGTCTTTGTAGCGATCTTCTCGCTTGGGATCTGGGCTTAGGACAAAGCGATAAAAGATAGTGCCGCGGGGAGCCTCATCGATCATTTTGTAGGCGTGCTGTTTGGAAAGCTTGCCATCATAGCCAAAAAGGTCGCGGGTAACCGTGTGATTGTCTCTATCTCTGCGGTGGGTAATGTAGCGGATCGTTGCCTTTGCTCTACCCTTCTCCCCTGTTCCCCGTTTGACATAGTTTGCCTTCACTACTGCCATTAATTGGTTTTACTCCCCCTCTCCTCTTCTGCTTCTCCCTCTAAAAGCCATTTTTCAACCGCTTCCATCAGTTCTGTTAGCTGGGGTGTTTTGCGGGTGAGATTGGCTTTGGTGCGTTTGTCAGCGGTTGCGAGAATTTCCTTGAGATTTTCTTCTGTCATTGCGTCTTGCATGCCTAAGAGGTTGGTTGTCAGGACTCGTGTTTGGCCGCTGTCGAAAGCAATTCTGACAAGAAGCCAGCTTAAGCGGGTTGCCATTGCTCGTATGTGCTTATGGATCGCCTGCTCGATAATCGGTTGCAGGAGCGCGCCGTATTGCATGTCAAGGTTTGTTTGCACGGCTTTCTCAAGAAGCGCGGCACCGGCGGTTGAAACACTGACGCCTTCTTGCTCTGCGATTCGCTGTAATTCTGCTTTGACTATGGGATTAACCCATAAGGTGAGTTGGACTGTTCTTCTTTTGGGAACGCTCTTGTTTTGTATACGGACAACTGCATTATCAAACCGCTGCGCGCGCATTCCTTTTTTTAGTGATGCAGGCTGTACTACACCCATGCGCGCGCGGTGAAATGCGCGCTTATCTTGCCATACATCCCGTGAGTCCTTAGCGGTTTTAGTGGATTTAGTTTGTTTGGAATATATTTTGTGTTGGGAATGGAGTCGATTGTTGATCGACAGGGGTTTTGGCATATTGTATAAAGATGATAATATAAAAAGCATTTTTACGTTGTCAATAATCAATTATCCTATGGGGTTTATTTATTGGTTGGTAATATGTTTTTCTAAAAGGTTACTTATTGACAGAAGCTTGGTGGTTACGATAATTGATAGAATGGCGAATACTAAGAAAAATGAGAAACAGAGGAAAAATAAAAGCGTGCAAACAAAGATAATCCATGTGCTTCCTGATGACATATTGTCAAATGATGGAGAACATGATTATGAGGAAGGTAGCGGGGTGTTTGTTGAGAAAGAAGACATACACATTATCTATAATGCGCTGAGGGGTTATAAGCCAACTGATAAGGAGGAACAGAGATATGAATTACTACTTGAGGAGGTTGAAGAGATACTGGTATGTTATTATGGTGATGCCATACCTTAATGCTAATTAGTAGTTCCATACGTTCTCGTGCAAAAGAATTGTTTGTGGGGCATTTTATGCCTTTACAGAGGTATTAGAAATAGTGTTAGTAGTTGTCTCTTTTATTTTTTTGGGGTTCGTCGGTTTTTTAAACACAACAAGACTAGCCTATTAATAGGCCCTCCCCTTCTCCCCTATTCTCCTGTTTCTTCTCTCCCGTTTCCTATGGCTTGCCTGCCGACGCTGCGCGTCGATTTTTAAAAGGTACTGAGTTTTCAGTACCTTGAGTCGCAGCGTATATGTCGGTGAGGTTACTCAGGTTAAAGGATTGCTCCTAATCCCCTAGTCAAGGTATCGGTAAACCGTCTCCTTGACCCGTTTGCATGAGGTATCCGGTGTCAAAGTTCCCAGGCCAGCTAGTCCATTCATTACCCACGAAACCCCGCTAAGCGGGGAGATGGCGGTTGCTGTATCTCGTGGCAAAAGAAAAGATGAGTTGATATATATTTCTATGTAGTATTTTTTGGTTTGATAGGCTTGTCTTGACCATATTTTAACTCCGGTCTTGACAGTCTGTGCGGAAATTAGTATGCTTCAAGTGTTCAGCAAGAAGCGGTTAATGAATTATCTGTACAGATTATTCTTTGACCGTTTTTCGTATTGCCCCCTCCTATTATTGAAGCGATTCCCTCTATAAGTCAAACCATTTTGCGGGTTTTCAGGTTTGAGGGCATACCCGCTTTCTGGTTTTCCTTCTTGCTGGCTTGCGGGTTAAAAGTTTTGCGGACATACCCGTAAACGGGTTTGCGGTTATGCGGTCTTGCGGGTTTGCCTGTTAGTGGGTTTGCGGGCTTTTTTATTTATTTTTCTCAAAATATTGAGTAAGCGCAGTTTTTACAACATCATAATCATTCATGTCTTTTCAACGGCATCAAGCCTTATTTTCTTCACTAAACTAGGCTCTAGACGTGTGGTATATTTTTCCGGTTTCTCAAGTGAATCAAAAGAGGTGGACAGTTTTGCTGGCTTGCGGTCTTGCGGGTTTGCGGGCTTTTTTACTCCATCACTTTTAGGAGGCTGCGTTTGAGGCTGTTTTGAAGCGGGGGAGGAGACAACGGGTGGAGGCGTTTTTTCTCTGGTTTTTCTTCCAATTGAGTTAATGCATCATATATTCCCATAGTCGCTACAAGCGAAGGTTTTGTCCCTTCGCGATTTCTTCAACCTGTTTGGAATCAGCCTTCTTCTTCCCTTGAGCTGCAAGCTCTATAAAAAGCTCAAAGCAAACCTTAATTGCATCACGGGGAAGCCCTTTGGTATAGGTATACAATGTCTTATGCACTTCGTCTGAATCCTCAAAGAGCTCTCCGCGATATCCAGCCACACTGAGGCGAAAATTAACCATATCTTTAAGGTTCTCAAGTGACATGGCATTCATGCCAATTGGAAACATGCGGGAAGCAAGTTCTTTATAGTGCATAATTTTTGTGCCAAGCTCTTCTTGGCCGACAAGCACAATCTGCAAGAGTTTTGTTTTATTGGTTTCAAAGTTTAAGAGGTAGTGAATAAATTTTAAGTGGTCTCGATTCATATATTGTGCCTCATCAATCAAAAGCACCGGTATCTTTTCCTCCTTGAATTGTTTGAGCAAGAAGTCTTCGAGATTTTCAAAGAGGCCGTATAAGATCGTTTAGTTTTAATATCAAATGTTTCCAGAATTAAGCGCAAAAACGCATACTACTTTTCAGATTTGGTGAGATCAATAATTTAACATTGTAGCGCTCATCCTGGCTGAGCTTTTCTTGTAAACGGCGCACTAGTGAGGTTTTCCCGCTGCCGATATGACCATACATATAAATTGGGCCAATCCGGTAACGAGCCATAAATTCACATTTGGCAAGCGCTTCTTTGACTTGTTAGGAGAAATATAAAAAGCGCGGGTCAGGACTCGCCATGAAGGGATGTTCATTTAATGCAAAATATTTAATGATTGCAGCATTATCCATATTTAAGTTCTTATAACAATAATAATGCCAACTTCACCGCACTTTGTCAAGTGGATGCTAAAAGTGATAGCAACTTTTACTCTGTAACATAGAATTGATAATAAAAAAATGGTGTAATTCTTAAAAAGTATGGAAGTGAATACCCACTAGTATGGAATTGAGTAATAATGGCAATACTGCATAGAATACACAGTATTATTTGTGAAAATAATTAACATTAATAAAAGGTAGCGGCGCCCCGAGGAAACAGGAATGTTGATCCAAGGGGTGTCTACTCCTTCAAAAGCGCAGGATGCGCCTGTGTATCTACCCCATGATTAGCAATTATTACTAGGGGACAAACAGTATTATTTTTAGTATATGTGGTGATAGGGGATTCCGTAGGAGCTATAAGTTACCGGCGCTTTTGCTGATATTCATGAAAACATGCTTTCAGCAATTCATTAAGTTTCATATTGGCGTCAAGTGCTGCTTGCTTAAACTCACGCACGAAGTCCGGGGGCATTCGAAACTGGATGGGCACTAGGTCAGTAGATCGGACTCCCCCCTGCTGCCTTGCCACTGATTTCGGCTTGGATGATGGAGTTTTAAGGTCTTCTGCTGTGATCGCAACTGGTTTAGGCATTGGCTTTTCTCCGCGATTTTGCTGTTTTCATATTTTCATGAAAACATGTTTTAACGTCAACCCATAGTCCGGTTATCTCTTGGATGCAAGGACTGCGGGGCGCTAGTTCAGTGGCAGTATGGCCGTCAGTCATAGCAGCGGCGTAGGATACTCGGTCAGCTATGAAAGATTGAGCAACCCGCCCGTGGTGAGAAAGCGCGGCGACGGCCTGTGCCGTAATGATGGCCTGTGCTTTGGCTTGGGTTATGACGAATAAGAAGGGCTTACCAGCTTGACGGATTAATTCGACAGTTTGGGAGACCGCCCAAAGGTCAGCGGGTGATGGTCGAACAGGGACTAAGACAAGATCAGCCAAATCTATGATCGCGACGGTCTGGTCAGAAATCGCGGGAGCGGTATCTATGAAGCAAAAAGCCGCGCTACGTTTTTCCAGGAGAGATAGCCCACCGGCTACCTGCGTAAAGGGAAGGTCAACGCGTTGAGGTGTCTCGGCAGTGCGGCGCTCATGCCACTGACTCAAGGTTCCCTGTTTATCGGTATCAATGAGCCAAACGGGGCCGTCGCCTTGGTGCTCTGCCTCAACAGCTAAATGAGCGCAAAGAGTTGTTTTCCCACTGCCTCCCTTTTGGGAGGTCGCAACGATTGTTTTCATAAATTGTACATTTCAGGAAATCAATATTTCATGAAATAATACACGAAAAACCCATAGGGTCAAGAAGTATTATAGTTTTTTCTCAAATGCCGCTTGAGCAAGAGGGGAGTAGCCAGTTTTTTTGAGGATCGCCAAGTACTCGTCAATTGATTCTGCAGGTAGGTAATTAAACGGTGTTGCCAGGGTCGTTGCTTTAGTTACCCGAGCATTCAAGTTACGCTGTGTGTCAATGTTTCAAACTATGTCATTTGATAGTAAAGGGCTAGGTAGAGTGTAATTTCTTTGGTGTCTTGCTCGGCTCTTTTGAAGATAAAAATTCTTGTTTTCTTCATGCACGTGTTTTTTTCTCCCTCGCTTTGTTTATACGAGTGTGGATCCTCCCCAAAAATATGTCCCATTCCTTAGTGTCATATTCCACTCCTCGCCCGGACTCTAGCCCTTTAAGGAGAAGTTATTCTAAGCGTTCTTCTGTATGACGCTTTTGATCTTCGCGGACCAAAGCGCGTACGTAGTCAGATAGCGTGCTGTAGTGCTCTTCAAAGACCCGCTCGTCCATATATTCCTTAAGGGACTCGGGCAGCGATATATGAATGGTTTTGGTGGTTATCGACATACGTTCAAAAAAGCAACTATCCAAGAATAGTCCAACTATTGGACATGCAAAGTATATCTTAGAGGGGCTGTACGTCAATAAAGAAAAGTATAATCAATAGCTTATATAATTTTAAGCGAGGTCGTGTTCGTGACGCTCAAAAGAGCCTTTTTCATATTAAAAACTGATTTTTGCGGTAGGGCGGTTGCTCGTTGATGGGGTGTCCTGATTAGGTCAGTCTGGGTGTTCTTATACTGAAAAACAGATTGATTAAGCCCCGACACTTATCGTGAGTTACTACCGACACTTAAGGGCATGAGGTTTTGCCGGTGGCCCTCCTCCCGACAGTTATTTGAGCACCCACCGACACTTAATTTAGGCTGTTTTGTCGGGGAGTGCGCACGGCTAGTGGGTATGGGGAACAGGTGCATGGAATTGGGCCGCTGGAAACGCTGGTACACGCCTTTAAGAGCGCAAATTACGCTGGGGCAGGGTTAGATAGGCAAGAGGTGTCTGTCCTGGTGCTTCAAGCTCAGGGGCTTTGCAGCTTGAGGAGGGAAGGGGAGACTAGGGCGGTCCAGTGCCCCGGAGCATGTGCATGAGGCGGGCGATCACGGAGGCCGGCTCCTCGGGCTTCAATGGCGCTTGCGGCTTGGCTGCCTGGCTCTGTGGATTGCGTTGCCGGGCTTTCGCCGCTGCGCCCTTCAGCACCAGCTCCATACGCCCCATCGCCTCCTCCTTGCGTGCCTCTTTGCGCTGGCGCTTGGAAGCCTTGTCGCGCTCGTGTTTGAGCCAGTGGCTTAGGTTAAAGCTGCGAAAAAGCGCCTGGGAGAGGGTGCGGATAGCCGGGAGCCCGCAGAACTCCCCGGGGTTCTTCTCCTTTGCGATCGGGTGCACGCCGAGGATCCCGGCGGCGACCAGATCATGGCAGGCGCGCTCTGCGCGGCGCAGCTCGAGCCCCGCAAGGCCGGCGAGGTAGGGCAGGGAAAGGCCGCGGAACGATCCGTCGGCCTGGGGGATCCCAACACGCAAGGTGACCAGATCGAGAAAGTGGATCAGGCAGGAAAGAAGCTGCAAACACGCTTCACGGCGCTCGGAGCGCTGCTGGCTGTCCTTGCCGTTGGCGAGGTTTAGGCTGGGGAGGATCTTGGCGGGGGCGTCGTAGTAGGCGCGGATCTTCTCGATGAGCTTGCGCAGGATGCCGGGGCGCGCTTTGTGGCGCTCGGGGGGCTCAAATGAGCGGGGAGAGCGGGGATTGTGTCCGCAACGGTTGCCGGGGGGCTGGACAGTTGGGTTACTGTCCGGTAACATTATTTATCCTTGATGGCATGTGTCTGTGCCTGATTGGTTGTCGTAACCATCCGAGGCCGGTAGATGTGACATATCCACCGGCCTCACTCATTTTTGGGTATTGTATTTCCCCTAGGAGCCTGTCGGACTTAGGTTGAACACCAAAGCCATAACGTGCGTGTTGAGCGCCAAAATCGAGGTTCGGGTGGTCATCAAGGCGATCGACTCCGTGAGTTGATGATGGACAGACTCTTCT
>JBOIEG010000127.1:0-5102 GCA_050740915.1 Gammaproteobacteria bacterium
TCGGGCAGCTCGAAGGCCGCCATTGGCTGATGGCGAGCTTCCTCTATGGCGCCGGGCTGCGGCTGATGGAGTGCGTGCGTCTACGGGTGAAGGACATCGACTTCGGCTACGCCCAGATCACGGTCCGAGATGGCAAGGGAAACAAAGACCGCGTGACCATGCTGCCCGGCGCACTGCGCGAGAAGCTCGAAGAGCACCTGGAGCGGGTCCAGGCCTTGCACCAGAAAGATCTAAAAGAGGGTTTCGGCGACGTGTATCTTCCCTTCGCCTTGGCGCGAAAGTATCCGCGCGCGGGCCGCGAATGGGCGTGGCAATATGTCTTCCCGACCTCCAAGCGCTCCATCGATCCGCGCTCCGGCCGCGAACGGCGCCATCACATCGATGAGCAATCCCTGCAGCGCGCGGTCAAGACGGCCTCCCGGCGAGCCGGGATCGCCAAGCCCGCAAGCTGCCACACCCTGCGCCATTCTTTCGCCACCCATCTCCTTCAGTCCGGCTATGACATCCGAACCGTACAAGAGCTGCTCGGCCATAAAGACGTGAGCACCACCATGATCTACACTCATGTGCTGAACCGCGGCGGCAAAGGCGTCCGCAGCCCCCTGGACGTAGCGCATGGTATTTCCGGCTAAGACCGCCGGGCTGCCCACCGTCACCCTGGGCGCTGCTGCAGGGATGCAGGGATTGATCACCGCCGCGACGGAACAACACTCTAGGTAAAACCAGATCCACCACGGGTTTCTGAGACTTGGGAAACCGAAACCTTCACAACACATCGTGCAACAGCTTGTCCGCTTTCCGCGGATTGTTACCGAGGGTTGAAGCTTACGGCGAAGCGACTTTCACTCCTAAGAGCACGTCACGCCGCAGTAAGCGCTGCATGACCTCCAGGCCGCTGTTTATCACGACTTCAGTGTCCGGGTGTCGCAAGGTGCCGGCGATCCCGTGCAGTAGCTCGCGACCGCTCTTGTTCTCGTCTTGCTGGATACTCTGCAGCAGCAGCGCACTCACGGGGTTCAGCTCCATGAATCCGATTTCATCTTTCCGGTCCCGAAACACCGCCAGATAGGTCTGCTCCGCTTGCGGTAACGGGTGGTCCGGTCCAAGACGATGCACCGGATAGCGGTAAGATAAAGGCCAAGCCAAGGGGCTTAGAACCGGCACCCGCGCCAACAGATCGCCCTTGGGATCGATGCCCTGCCAACTGATTTCACGTGGATCGGTCATCAGTGCCGCTTCCACCCACTCGTAGTGCGCCAACTCTAGTATGAAGGGTGGGTCATCCGCTTGGTCACGTTCTTTTTCGAGAAAGGCTAAAAACTCTTGGGCTATCTTCGGGAACAGCGGGGTGTGCGCTTTGTGATGGGCGAAATAGTCCCGCACTAAGGCGTGCCAGTGCGACTTACCCAAGATTCGGCGCAATACCGGAAAGTTACTGGCGATCAGGCCTTCGACGGTGTTATACACCATCTCCCGGTACACACCGAGGCGTTCACCATCCATCCCGCTCGGTGCACGATGGCGCTCGGGGTCACGGATGTGTTGCGTGAACTGCGTTTCAACCCGCGCGAAATCCGCCTCTAGGCTAAGCGAGCCCATGCCTTTTCTCTGCGAATTCCGCTCAGAGTTTGTTCTGCAAAGCGACGATGATATCGACCTCTCTCAAAAGCTCCGCGAGCGGCGGGATATTTAGGTCCCGCTCCAGCAAGGTCGGAAACACGCCGAAATGCTGGTAGGCCGTCTCTAACAAACGCCAAACGGGATCGATCACGGTGGCGCCGTGGCTGTCGATGATCAAATCGGGCTTTCTGTGATAGTGCCCCGCCACATGTGCATACGCGATGCGCTCTCCCGGCAAGGCCCTCAGATAGGCTTCCGCGTCATAGCGGTGGTTTACGCTGTTGACATAGATGTTATTGATGTCGAGCAGGAGATCGCAGTCCGCCTCCCGCAGCACGGCATTGACAAAATCGATCTCGTCCATTTGCTGGCCGGGCGCACAGTAGTACGAAACATTTTCGATTGCGATGCGCCGCTGTAAGATGTCCTGAGCGCATCTGATCCGAGCCGCCACGTGGTGTACCGCCTTTTCCGTGAACGGAATCGGCATCAGGTCATAGAGGTGGCCGTCATCGGCGCAAAAGCTCAGGTGCTCGCTGTAACAGGGAATGTTGTGAGCATCGAGAAATTGTTTGAGCCGCCTTAAAAACGGCTCGTCTAAAGGGGCAAGCCCGCCTAGATTCAGCGAAAGCCCGTGACACAAGATGGGCGTGCGCTCCCCGATCTTGCGCAACTGCCTCCCCCAGCGCCCCCCAACATCGATCCAATTATCGGGAGCAACCTCCATGAAGCTCACTTGCGCGGGTGTGTGCCGCTCTAAATCGCTGAGCAACACCCTGCGTAAACCCAGACCCGCCCCTTGCACCGGGGATCGCGTTACGCTCATGTGCGGTAGTTTTCCCAGAAAACTTAGAGAGGCTCCGGGCGAGCTACAACCCGCCCGGAGCCTCAAGACTAGACGGCGTTCTTAACCATCATTCGGTGGCGTCGCCCTCTTTGGCTTTGCCGGAACATTTTCCTTCTGCGCACTTACCCTCGGCGCATTTTCCTTCGGCGGCTTTTTCACCTTTGGCGGCTTTGTCACATCCACTAGCCTTGCCCGAACACTTGCCTTCCGCACATTTTCCCTCGCCGCACTTGCCTTCTCCTCCGGCTGCTTGCTCTGCCAGCAGATAACCGCCGCTAAGCTCATTGAACCCAAACGGGTTATCGGCGGCACTGGCGATGGGAGCGGTTGCCATGGAAACCACAAAGGTGGCACCGATGGCGGCTGAGATTGGTCTTAAAGCTGTTTTCTTTTCCATGTGATTCCTCCGGTTTATTAGATAGGTAAGCTCTGAAAACCCATCCTTGGGGATCTTTCAAAGTCGAAAAGCAAAAACAGGGGTTTTACTTTTCTCAAGCTCTCAAACACTTACGCGTTTGAGAGCTCGTCGCAGGCCTCGCTACCATGCCTGGCTTGGCTGCGCGTTTGGCGAAGGCCAAGTTCTCCATTCTTAATACGCTCCAGAATGGATCTTTGGATGCATCGGCTGTCCCGAAACCGTGGAGTAAGTCTGTTGCCTCCATTATTAACGACCCCTGAACGACGGGGCTGCACTTTTCCGGCTAACTTGAAATCATAGACTTAACGCACGAGGAGAAAGTTTCTTTTCGTCTCGGCGCCCTGCGCTTAAGTAGGTTCCTCCCGCGATCCTGCGGCCTCCTTCGGTCTCAGATGCGGGAAAAGCAGGACGTCGCGAATGCTGGGCGCATCCGCCAGCAGCATGACCAAGCGGTCGATGCCTACGCCGACACCGGCTGCTGGCGGCATCCCATGCTCTAGGGCCACGATGTAGTCTTGATCAAAATGCATGGCTTCTTCGTCTCCCGCTTCTTTCTCTTGCACCTGGCGGGTGAAACGCTGCGCCTGATCTTCGGGGTCATTGAGCTCGGAGAAACCATTGGCGATCTCGCGCCCGGCAATGAAAAGCTCAAAGCGATCGGTCACAAAGGGATCTTGGTCATTGCGGCGCGCGAGCGGTGAGGTTTCCGCAGGAAATGCGGTCACGAACACGGGGCCGCTGAGCCGGGACTCCACGGTCTTTTCAAAGATCCTCGTTTGCACCTTACCTAAACCATCACTGGCCTTGAGGGCAGCTCCCCGCCGCTCGGCGAGCACGCGGGCGATGTCGATGGAATCGAGGTCCTCGGCGCTGACATCCGAATTGAATTTCAGGATGGATTCTCTTAGGGTGACGCGCTCGAAGGATCCCGACAAGTCATACGCCGCACCCTGAAACGAAATCAGTGCTCGCGCCTGTTCAGACAGGGCTGTAGCCAAAGAGCGCAACAGGTCCTCTGTCCGGTCCATGGCAACGGAGTGATCCGCATAGGCCTCGTAGAATTCCAACATCGTAAACTCCGGGTTATGCCTGGTGGATAAGCCTTCGTTTCGAAAGTTGCGATTGATCTCGAACACCTGCTCGAATCCACCCACGAGCAGCCGCTTGAGATAAAGCTCGGGCGCGATCCGTAGATACAAGTCCATGTCCAAGCTGTTATGGTGGGTCTTAAATGGACGCGCCACCGCACCCCCGGGGATAGCCTGCATCATCGGTGTTTCGACCTCGAGGAATCCGCGGCACTTAAGGTAGTCGCGTATAAAATCGACGACGGCGCTACGGATCTGAAAAGTCTTGCGCGTCGGCTCGTTCATGATCAGGTCCAAATAACGCTGCCGATATTTGCTCTCTTGGTCTGCCAAGCCGTGAAACTTCTCCGGTAACGGCCGCAAGGCTTTGGTCAGCAAACGCGCGTCTTCCACTAATAGCGAGAGTTCCCCTGTTCGGGTTTTAAATAGAGATCCTTTTGCCCCCAATATGTCCCCGATATCCCATTGCTTGAACGCTACATAACACCCCTCGGGAAGGTGGTCCCGGCGCAGGTAGAGCTGGATCTGACCCGACATGTCTTGCAGATGGGCGAAAGAGGCCCTGCCCATGATGCGCCGGCTCATCAAACGGCCTGCTACCTTAAACCGATGCTCGGTGTGTTCCAAAACCGAGCTATCTTCACCGGCAAATCGCTGATGCAGCTCCGCGGCTAAGACATCCCGGCGAAAATCGTTTGGGTAGGCGCTCGTGCTTTGGCGAAGCTGTGCGAGCTTTGCACGGCGTTGGGCGATTTGATCCGGAGCGTCTTCGCTCATCTTGTTTGCAATCGATTGAGATAAGTAGAAGGTGGCGGCTATTTGGATCCCCGGTTCGCACCTAGGCGAGGCTCTCGCTTCTCGTCACCGACCACCTTGAGCGCGCTATTATACATAGCGTCTTAAATAATGTCGCATAGTCTTGTTACACTAACGGTATCTCTGTGGCCGACGGGAGGTTCCGTTATGAAAAAACTGGAAATCAGTGACGCTGATGTAATGGGTATCGCGATCCGGCAAGAGATCGAGCGCAACGAAGAGGCGCGCTCATCGGCTGCACGGATTGTTGCTCGTGGCTAAGGGCATGAGTGCCCGCCAAGCAGCGCTGTGGCTCGACGAGAGCGAGCGCACC
>JBOIEG010000128.1:0-1920 GCA_050740915.1 Gammaproteobacteria bacterium
AGAAGAGTCTGTCCATCATCAACTCACGGAGTCGATCGCCTTGATGACCACCCGAACCTCGATTTTGGCGCTCAACACGCACGTTATGGCTTTGGTGTTCAACCTAAGTCCGACAGGCTCCTAGAACAAATGGATCATGCGAGCTTGCGAAAGCATTGATCACGCCATAGCAAGTAGACCATGATATTCCAGAGCCGGTAGCCGTGGTCCCGGGAACCATTAAGATGCTCGGTCAAGAGCGAGCGAACGAATCGCTCGTTGATCGGAGAGCTAACAGAATTCACCATACCGAGCAGCGTGCGCTCCATCCCGTTTCGAAACCACTGGTGAACAGGGATAGCAAAGCCTTGTTTGCGGCGCTTCCAAATCGATTCCGGGAGAAGATTTGTAAAAGCGCTGCGCAGCATCCTTTTCCCTAAAAAAAAAGCGCCGGTGCCAACTCCAAGACAGAGAAAAAGCGAGCTCGATCACCTTGCGGTCCAGAAACGGCGCGCGCGCTTCTAGCGAGTGCGTCATGCTGGCGCGGTCAACTTTCACAAGAATATCCTGGGGTAAGTAAACTAAGCTGTCGGCGACCATCATCCGGAAGGTATCGTCCGTTTCGCAAGTCTCCGGCAAAAGCGGCGGAGGATGGCCTTTGCCTACTAAATCTGGCGCCAACACAGCGAAGCGAGCTCGGCTATAAGATCGGGGCGCGATGTAGGGCGTTTCGTCGTGATGTCGCTCCACGATGTCTACGAATAGGTGGGCTTTCTTTAGGAGACTACGGCTGTGATGCGCCGTCGGCTCCGGTACGGCTCGAATAACGCGCTGCAGTGAGCTTCGGGCGGATTTGGGAAGCCTCGTATACCACCGGAGCAAGGTGCACGCGTGATAGCGCTGATAACCGCTGAATAGCTCGTCCCCGCCATCACCGGATAGAGCAACTTTTACGTGCTCAGAGGCGAGCTCCGACACGCAAGCAGTGGGCAAAATGGAAGAATCCGAGAAGGGCTGGCCGACGTGTTTCACGATGAGATCGGTTAAGCGATTTTGGTCCCAGTGATCCAGTGTTCTCTCGAAATGCTGGGTGCCGAACGAGTTAGCCGTTTTCCGCGCGTATCCGCGTTCATCAAATGCCGCTTCGCTGAAACCTATGGTGAAGGTTTTTGGGCTGATCCCTAGCTCCTTCGTTAATATCCCCACGACGAGAGAGGAGTCTACCCCCCCAGAAAGAAACGCACCCACCTCAACATCAGCGACCAGACGTGCTTCTACGGCCTGAATCAGGTTCTCTCGCAGCTTTTGCGCCGCTTGGGAAAAGGTTCCGCTAAATCGGGAAGGGTACAAGGACCAGTAAGGCCTCTGCGATATATCCGCTCCGGGCCGCCAACTGAGCATATGTCCTGGCAATACCTCTCTAATCCCCTTATAAGCCGTTGTCCCAGGCAGATGGTACCCGTATGTCAAATAATCGGCCGTGCTGTCCATATCTTCTTCTGGCGGACCCGAGGCGATGTGCCTAAGCGCCGGCAACTCCGAGGCGCAGCTAAACGCGCCATCGGCCGCCTGGAAGTAGAGTGGCTTTTTGCCCATCCGGTCTCTGCTTAAAAAGAGGTTCTTTTTCTCGTCGTCCCATAGTGCGATCGCCCACATGCCTTCCATCTTCGGCAAAAACTTTTCTCCTTGGATGGCGAGACCGGCGAGCACGACTTCGGTATCACCGTTGGTCGTAAATTGCCATTGGTGCTTTAGAGCATCGCGCAGCGATCTAAAATTATAGATTTCGCCGTTGAAAGCGAGATAGTAACGTCCACTCATACGTAGGATCTTTAAACTTATTCAATTATAAGGGGAACTAACGAGGTTTCACTCGATCCCATAGAGCAATCAAGCACGATTGACTCTAGTCATAAGGGGGACCGAGTGAAACAACGACAA
>JBOIEG010000129.1:0-4532 GCA_050740915.1 Gammaproteobacteria bacterium
CTCGCGTTCCTCAAGCATGTCGAGTCGGAGCGGCGCACCTCGATCGGCACGCGCAACTGCCGACTCGCGGCGATCCGATCGTTCTACCGGTTCGTCGCGGACCGGGAGCCGCTGGCGGCCATGCAATGCGCGGCGGTACTGCGCATCCCCATCAAGAAGGGGTACAGGACCGAGCCCGCGTACCTCGACAGCGAGGAGGTCACCGCGATCCTGCGTCAACCGGATTGCTCGACCCTTGAAGGGCAGCGCGATCATGCGCTCCTGGCTTTCCTGTACAACACGGGCGCGCGCATCCAGGAGGCGCTGAGCCTATGCCCAAGCAACATCCGGCTGGCGAACCCAGCACAGGTGAAGCTCTACGGCAAGGGTCGCAAGGAGCGGATCTGCCCGCTCTGGCCGGAGACGGCCGGACTGCTGGTTGCTCTGCTGAAGCGCCAGCCCAGACCTGACCACGAACCGCTGTTCGTCAATCGGTATGGCCGACCGCTCGGTGCCGCCGGTGTCCGGTTCAAGCTCGCACAGTACGTGCGGGCGGCGGCGAAAGAACTGCCGCCGCTGCAGAACAAGCGTGTGCACCCGCACACGTTCCGCCACACCGCAGGTGTCCAGTTGGTTGCCGCCGGGGTCGACGTCACGGTGATCAGGAGTTGGCTCGGGCACGTCAGCCTCGATACGACAAACCACTACGCGCGGGCGAATCTCGAGACCAAGCGGCGTGCCCTCGAACAAGTGGACCGCGCGACCCGACCTGGCAGCCCACCGCGATGGCGGCGCAACCCCGACTTGCTGAACTGGCTCGATTCCCTGTGACCACGCAGTAATGCGAAGTAGAAGCGCTCCAGATGCTTGCCGAAAGCGGCTTCTGGGGCGCGTGCTTCGCATTACGAGTTCCTTCTCATAAAAGGACTAATGCCAAGCTTGGCATTAATCGCGCAATCGTCGGGTCAGCAATACATCGGCTTGGCTGGGCTCGGTGACGCCCGACGGATGGTTATGGGCAAAGATCATTGCCGCGGCGTTGTTGGCAAGTGTGCGCTTTACCACTTCGCGTGGGTGTACGGTTGCGCCGTCGATGGTCCCCTTGAAAAGCTCTTCAAAGCTGATCACCCGGTGCCGATTGTCCAAAAACAGGCAGGCAAAAACCTCGTACGGGTAGCCCCGCAGGCTCGCGACCAGGAAGGTGCGGGTCTCGTTAGGGTTGGAAAGGACACCGCTTCGGGACAGCTTCGCTCCCAGATACCGGCGGCAAAGCTCAAGCGCCGCCTGCAGCTCAGCGTATTTCGCGTCGCCGAGCCCGGGGAAGCGACACACGCTCTCACGTTCGGCCTCCAGCAGAGCCCGCAACCCCCCATAAGAAGTCAACAGCTCTCGCGCTAAGTCGAGCACGGTCTTTCCCTTAACCCCGGTGCGCAGAAAAATTGCTAACAATTCGGCGTCAGACAGGGCTTGAGGCCCTTTGCTCAACAGTTTTTCGCGCGGCCGTTCTGCCGACGGCCAACTCTTTATCGGCATAATGCCGTCCTTGTGATGTTCGTCTCGGCCTGCGGTGGGTGAACCTACGAGTTAACGCCTCGCGTGAGGAGTATATGTTTAACCGCACTTTAAGGGTAAACTTCATGGCGCGTGGAGGGATTGTTCAACAAACGGGTGCTAATAGGCGTCTGCGGAGGGATCGCGGCCTACAAGAGCGCCGATCTCGTCCGTCGCCTGCGGGAGATCGAGGCCGAGGTGCGCGTGGTCATGACCCGTGCCGCCTGCGAATTCGTGCGTCCCTTGACTTTTCAAGCCCTCTCCGGCCACCCGGTCCTAACCGAGTTATTCGATCCTACTGCGGAAGCGGCCATGGACCATATCGCGCTCGCGCGCTGGAGTGAGGTCGTTCTGGTGGCGCCCGCCAGCGCTAACTTTATGGCGCGCTTAGCTCACGGCTTCGCCGACGATCTGCTTACCACACTGTGTCTGGCTACCCAAGCGCCGCTCGTGGTTGCGCCCGCCATGAACCAGCAAATGTGGCTGGCGCCCGCTACCCAGCGCAACTGCAAAATAATCGGCAGGCGGGGTGTTTTAGTGCTCGGACCGGCTGCTGGCGATCAAGCCTGTGGTGAAATCGGTCCGGGACGGATGTTGGAGCCGGAGCACCTGGTGCGCGGGCTAACAACACTGTTCGAGGGCGGGCCTCTGGCAGGCTTACACGTCCTGATCACCGCCGGACCCACCCGAGAGGCGATCGATCCTGTGCGCTATATCAGTAACCGAAGCTCTGGAAAAATGGGTTATGCCTTGGCCCAAGCGGCTCTGTCCGCCGCTGCCAAGGTCACCCTGGTGAGCGGGCCCGTGTGCTTACCCGCCCCTCGCGGGGTGAGGCTGATCTGTGCAGAGAGCGCGCAGGCGATGTACGAGGCGGTTATGCCCTTGGCTGCGCGGATGGATATCTTTATCGCCGCCGCGGCGGTTGCCGATCACCGCTTGGACCGAGCGGCCTCCCAGAAGCTGAAAAAAAGCGAGAAACCGCTGTCGTTACAATTATCTTCCACGGTGGACATAGTCTCTGAGGTAGCGCAGCTTGCAAAGCGGCCGTTTGTGGTAGGGTTTGCCGCGGAAACGGAGGATCTGGAGGCTAACGCGTGCGACAAGCTCAAGAGCAAGCGCTTGGACATGGTGGCGGCGAACCGCGTGGGCCCAGGAGGGCAAGGTTTCGAAGCGGAGGAGAACGAGCTGTATGTCGTCTGGGAGGGCGGGAGCCGATTCTTACCTCGCATGTTAAAACGCGATCTAGCCCGCGAACTTATGCAATTGATCCGCGCCCGTTATCGTGAAACGCATCCAACTGAAAGTCCTTGACTCGCGATTGGGCCGAGAATTTCCCTTGCCCGAATACGCGACACCGGGCTCTGCCGGGGTGGATTTACGCGCTTGCCTTGGGGAACCCTTGATGCTCCAGCCCGGCGACAGCGAGATCATCCCGACGGGCCTGGCGCTGCACATCGCCGACCAGGGGTTGGCAGCCGTGGTGTTGCCGCGCTCCGGTTTAGGCCACAAACACGGCATCGTCCTGGGTAATTTGGTGGGTCTCATCGATTCCGATTACCAGGGCGAGATCTTTATCTCTTGCTGGAACAGGGGAAGAGACCTGTTTCCCATCCGTCCCGGAGAGCGCCTCGCGCAACTCGTGTTCGTTCCCATCGTGCGGGCACAGTTTGAATTAGTGCAAGCGTTTGAAGAAAGCCAGCGGGGCACTGGCGGGTTTGGCCACACGGGCTATGCTTGAAAAGGGGAAAAGGTATGAAAAAGTTCGACCTCAAGAGTTTGCTCAAGCGCATACAGAAGCTGCCGCGGCGCCTTCAATTGGCGCTGGGCGGGGCGGCGTCCGCGCTGCTGTTTGCCCTAGCGTGGTTCGGCTTTTCCGGCAATGCTTCGCAGTCAGAGCTCGATCCCCGAGTCCAGCATGAGGCAGAAGCGCTCGCCGCCGCTGTGGCCAAGGGCTTGAGCGGTTATGAGAATGAGATGGACAAGCTGGTTGTCGCACCTCAGCTGATTGCGTTATTGCAACGCAAAGACGAGAGCGCTTTGCGATCCTTGGCCAAAACCTGGCGGCCGCGGTTTCCTCAAGCAACAGAGCTGCTGCTCTTGCCCGCCGAGCGCATCAGGTTAGATGATATGCGCCGCGAGGGTTCGCTCGGTTTCGCCTCCATGGACATGATTCGCCGCGCTGGGCAAGGCGAACAGGTTAAGGCGGAGGTGCATATGTTGGGAACGCCGACCCAGCGCATGGTAATGGTGCGGTCCGTGCGCGCTGGTGATGGTTCTGTTTCCGGGGTGCTCCATTTAAGCACGGCCGTGGAACCCCTGCAAGCGCTCGCCACAGGGCTGGATCCAGGAGGCGGGAGGTACTTCGAGTTGCAACAGCTCGTGCCGGGTTCCGGTGGCCGCGTGGTCCTGGCTGCGAACGGCGAGAAGGGGCTCAAGCAATCGGTTACGCCGGTGCACGCATCGGTGGCGAAAACAAGTTGGGTGCTTAACTTCTGGTCGGAGGAGGGCCCGGCGCAGGAGAACGCGGGCGGGGAAAGCGGGATGTCTGTCCTCATCGTTGCTTTGCTGCTGGCAGGGGGCCTGGGAGGGGGGCTGTATTACCGGTCCCGAGCGGCACTGAACGCACGGTCACAGGGAACGAATACCATGCCTGAAGCCTCAGTTGCTGAGGTGGGGATGGCGCCTCTGGCGGCACAAGTAACACCGGTAGAAAAACCCGTCGCGACAGAAACAACAACCACCGAACTTGCGCAAACCCCCGAGCCAGCCGAACCAATGCTCCAAGAAGAGCGCAAACTCGAGAAAGAAGGACCGCCTCCCGACAGCATATTTCGGGCTTATGACATTCGTGGCGTGGTTGGCCGGTCGTTGACCGAGAGACATGTGTACGAGTTCGGTCTGTCAATCGGCAGTGATGCCGGCTCGAAGGGGTTGCAAATGCTTGTGGTCGGGCGGGATGGGCGCCTTTCCAGTCCCGCCTTGGCTGAGCGGCTAGCTAAGGG
>JBOIEG010000130.1:0-1322 GCA_050740915.1 Gammaproteobacteria bacterium
AGGCCAGATAGCTGTCCTCTCGCGCACAGTCCTGGCTCGGATTCTGCGCCTCGATAGGCGCACTGGAATCTCGGCCAAGGAGGATCTGACGGCGCCTCCACAGACCTGCCGAAAGGACACGATAATCCGGCAGCGCAGCGCCACCTGTTGCGGAGTTCTGTGTGCGGATCCCCATGTCTCCAGCTGCGTGCGTTCAGCCGGCTGCAACTTGATCGCCACGCTGGTGTTCGGCATGAGCGAGCCCATAGCAATCACTGGAAAGTCTGTAAAGTTATTTAAGGGACACTACACTAATGAGCCCCGAGGATCGCTGATAGCTGAAGCTGAGTGTAGCGGATGCCGCACCGCTTAGGTCCGCCTCCCGCGTAGCGCCTCGGGTTCCCAGGCCCGCTAGCAAGGTGCTGATCTCTAGGGAGCCCGAGGTGACTTGTACGCGCCCGGACGCGGGACCATTCGACTCCCCCACCTCCTGCCAGTCGGTGCTCCAGTTCGCGCTGCCGTCGTTGCCGTCGTACGCGGCGGGGCTGAAATCGTCGCGGACGTTCTCCCAAAAGGTCGCCGTGGTAGTGCCGACGTTGCTGTCCCCGGTGCCGTCGTTGGCAACAAAGGTGATAAGCCTGTCCGTGCGATCAGGTGCGAGGGTCGCATTCGCGTAGGTAATCGTCCTCAGCACCCGCTGGTAGTTGCCGACCGTATCCGCGCCGGAGAGACTCAGCACGCCAGTGCCGCTGTTGTAGTTGGCCGTAATCAAAGTGCCGGTGGTGTCGGCGGACAGGCTCTCGTTGGCAGCGTCCGGCCGGTTGGTGAGGGTGACGGTGAGCGAGCTGAGGGTCGCCGAATCGGCATCGACTAGGCGCGCGTCGATGTCGGTGACGGGGAGGCTGCCGCCTGCCACGGGATACTGGGCGGTGTAATCAGCGCCGAGGGTACCCGCGCTGTTGTTCGCGTCCAGATCGATGCTGGGCGCGGCTAGCAAACCCATGAAGCTCGCCTGCGCCTCAAAGGATAAGATCGCGGTGGTTTCCACCAATCCGGCGCGGAGCTCGAGATCCCAATCGCCCCCCAGCGCGGCACTGCCCGTCAAATCATCGCTCGCCGCCACATCGGCGCCGGTCAGTTGCCCCAAGGTCGCTGCCGCCTCCTGGCCAAGGTCGCCTCGCCCGAAATCGCAGCCATAGACCAGGAGGTCGCCCTTATCACTCAGAGTTTGTGAAAAAACCTACTGCGCTCGGGATCTCGCGTTCCGGCGGTGCTCGGAATCCTCATGTATTTCAATATACACTGCGGTTCCTGCGCTCCGGCGGAACGCGACCTTCCTTCGC
>JBOIEG010000131.1:0-2749 GCA_050740915.1 Gammaproteobacteria bacterium
GCGATGGACTCTTTATGGACATCCAGACCAATGTACAGTGTGCTAGAGTGTTTCATGGCTGAGCTCCAGGTGAGTATTGATCTACATGCCCATTATGCGGTACTGGCTATATCCAGGCTAATCCGCGTCTCTACCGGGGGTCAGCCTCCCAGCGGAAGTCATAATGTCTCAGCATCACAACCAATCCACTTCGGATCAATCAACCGTAGGAGGAAACAATCATGAGCAACTCGTTCAAATACACCAGGCTTTCCAAGGATGACGCTGCGTGTCTGCTGGTGGACCACCAGTCGGGCTTGATCTCGCTAGTGCAGGATTTCTCGCCGGGCGAGTTCAAGAATAATGTGTTGGCCCTGGCCGCCAGCGCGCAGTATTTCAAGCTGCCGACGATCCTGACGACCAGCTTCGAGAACGGCCCCAACGGGCCGCTGGTACCAGAACTGAAGGCAATGTTTTCTAACGTGCCTTACATTGCGCGCCCCGGCAACATCAATGCCTGGGATAACGAGGACTTCGTCAACGCGGTGAAAAAGACTGGGCGCAAGCAACTCATCATCGCCGGGGTGGTGACCGAGGTCTGCGTGGCCTTTCCTGCACTTTCCGCAATCGAGGCGGGCTATCAAGTGTTCGTGGTCACCGATGCCTCGGGTACCTTCAATGAGGTGACCCGTCACGCGGCCTGGGCACGTATGGCGGCGGCGGGTGTGCAGCTAATGAGCTGGTTCGGTATGGCGTGTGAGCTGCACCGTGACTGGCGCAACGACATTGAAGGTCTGGGCACGCTCTTCTCGAACCACATTCCGAACTACCGAAACCTCATGACGAGCTATCTCGCCAAGAAGTAGTGGTGTCCAATCAGGCAACGCTTAGCTAGCAACGCACGGAGTAACTTATGCAGTCGGCAAACGAAACGAAGTCAGTCAAGAAATTGCGTTGCATCCAGCGCAGCGTGGATCGTCATTGGGTAGGTAACGGGTTCCCCGTTCGGACGCTTTTTTCATACCCTAACCTGGGATCGGTTCTCAGTCCCTTCCTGCTCCTCGATTACGCTGGCCCGATGGAATTCCCGCCGACGAACGAGCGCCTCGGCGTCGGCGAGCACCCGCATCGCGGGTTTGAGACGGTGACCATCGTCTACGCGGGCGAAGTGGAGCACCGAGACTCCTCTGGCGGCGGCGGGAGCATCGGTCCCGGCGATGTGCAATGGATGACCGCTGGATCCGGCCTGGTGCATGAAGAGTTTCACGGACGCGATTTCGCACGGCGCGGCGGTATGTTCGAGATGGTGCAGCTTTGGGTGAACCTGCCCGCCAAGGACAAGATGGCGCCGCCACGCTACCAGGGCATTTTGAACAGCCAGATCCCCGTCGTGAGTCTCCCTAACGACCAAGGAACCGTGCACGTCATTGCAGGCGAGTTCGCCGGGGCGAAGGGGCCGGCCAAGACCTTCACGCCCATCCACGTGTGGGATCTGCGCCTGACGAGTGACCAACGCCTGGACCTTGCCGTACCCAGCGGTTACACAACGGCGCTCGTGGTGCTCAAAGGTGCTGTGCGCGTGAATGGCTCCGAGGCCATCGAAGCGGCGGAGGTCGGACTGTTTGACCGCGCAGGGAAAACCATTTGCATTGACAGCGCAAAGAGCGCGACGACACTGCTGCTCAGCGGCGAGCCGATTGACGAACCCATTGTGGGGAGCGGGCCGTTCGTCATGAACACCCCAGAGGAAATTCGCCGGGCGATGGCGGATTACCAGAGCGGCAAGATGGGGCGCTTGCCATGACTGTGGGTAACGAGCCGCCCATCATCCGAGGGGGCGAGCTCCTTCTTGCGAAACCAACCCCAAGGAGAACGTCATGAGCCAAGCGAAGAGACCCCGAAACAACGGATGATCAATCCCGACGACGCCGTCATGCTTCTGATCGACCACAGGGTGGTCTGTTCCAATTGGCGGAGGACATCCAGATTTGCAATTGATTTAATAGCTAGGCCTATACTGTCACGGGGAGGTAGAGCCCTCGTGCCGGAGACCATGGGCCAATTTCTCTAACCGAAGGTAACTACCATGCATAAAAGCGCTTTTACCCCAAACAACGCCGCCATGTTGCTGATCGATCACCAGCTTGGCACGATGGGTTGGACGCATTCGCATGACCTCAACGTCGTCAAGCAGAACGCGCTGAAGCTTGCCCGGATCGCTAAGGCCGTGGACATGCGGGTAGTGCTGACATCGAGCATGGAAGATCACGCACAAGGGCCGCTGATGCCGGAACTTAAACAGATACTGCCGGAACCGTTCGCCGCGCGCGTCAAGCGCCCAGGCATCGTCAATGCGATGCACCACGAGGGCTTAACCAGGCCGTCAAAGCGACCGGCCGGAAGAAACTGATCGTAGCCGGCATCACTACGGAGGTCTGCGTGGTCTTCCCGGTCTTGCAGGCGCTCGAGGAGGGCTACGAAGTACAGGTGTCGGCCGACGCCTCAGCGTCGTGGACGAAGTATGGCGACGACCTGGCCTTGCACCGCATGGAGAAGGCCGGCGCCACCATCACGACGGTGAGCCAGATCGTCTCCGAACTGGCGATAGATTGGACCAGCCCCAACGGCCAAAAACTAATTGCGATCCTAGGAGCCTGTCGGACTTAGGTTGAACACCAAAGCCATAACGTGCGTGTTGAGCGCCAAAATCGAGGTTCGGGTGGTCATTAAGGCGATCGACTCCGTGAGTTGATGATGGACAGACTCTTCT